>JAURMS010000352.1 GCA_030830595.1 Gammaproteobacteria bacterium
GCGCCTGCGGCACATTCCATCCGGCATCGTGGTCGCCTGCCAGGGCGAGCGCAGCCAGCACAAGAACCGCTCTACTGCCATGAAGATGCTGAAGGCGAAACTTTACGAACTCGAGGTCAATAAGCGCAATGCGGCCGCGAAGGTGCTGGAGGACCAGAAGACGGATGTCGGCTGGGGACACCAGATCCGCTCGTATGTCCTCGACCAGTCGCGCATCAAGGATTTGCGCACCGGCGTCGAGGTGGGCAACACACAGGCAGTACTAGACGGCGACCTGGACCAGTTCCTCGAAGCCAGCCTGAAGCAGGGACTCTGAGCCGATGACCGAACGCAAGCTGCCGGATAGCGACGAGAACCAACTGATCGCGGAACGCCGCGCCAAGCTGGCGGAGCTGCGTGAGCAGGGCAACGCATTTCCCAATGACTTCCGTCGCGACGCGCTGGCCGGCGACCTGCATGCAACCTTCGACGGCCACAGCAACGAGTCGCTGGAGGCGCAGGCGGTACGGGTGCACGTGGCCGGGCGGATGATGTTCAAGCGGGTGATGGGCAAGGCTTCGTTCGCCAAGCTGCAGGACTCGAGCGGGCAGATCCAGGTCTACCTGCAGGCCGGCGCTCTCGGGGACGCCTACGAGGCTTTCAAGGGTTGGGATGTGGGCGACATCGTCGCTGCCGAGGGCACGCTGATGCGCACCCGCGCCGGCGAACTGTCGGTCAAGGCCGAGTCATTGCGCCTGCTGACCAAGTCGCTGCGGCCGCTGCCGGACAAGTGGCACGGCCTGTCGGACACGGAAACCCGCTACCGGCAGCGCTACGTCGACCTGGTCGTCAGCGAGGACAGTCGCCGTACATTCCGGACGCGGACGGAGATTGTCCGCTATCTGCGCGCCTTTCTGGACTCACTCGGCTTCATGGAAGTCGAGACGCCGATGATGCAGGTGATCCCGGGTGGTGCCGTGGCGAAGCCGTTCATCACGCACCACAACGCGCTCGACGTCGACATGTACCTGCGCATCGCGCCCGAGCTGTACCTGAAGCGGCTCGTCGTCGGCGGCTTTGAACGCGTGTACGAGATCAACCGCAACTTCCGCAACGAGGGCCTGTCGACCCAGCACAATCCCGAGTTCACCATGCTCGAGCTCTACCAGGCCTACGCCGACTATCGCGACCTGATGGAGATGGTCGAGCGCCTGATGCAGGGCCTGGCGGACAGCCTGCTCGGCACCCGGCAACTGACTTGGCAGGGCAAGGCCGTCGACCTGCGCGGGCCGTTCGCGCGTGTCACCATCGAGGAATCGATCCTGCAGAATAATCCTGGGCTCGAGGCCTCGCGCCTGCGCGAGCGGGAGTACCTGGCCGGGGTGGCCACGCGGCTGGGGGTGACCATCGGCAGGCATGATGGCCCCGGCAAGCTGCAGCTGGAAATTTTCGAGAAGACCTGCGAGCACACCCTCGAGCAGCCGACCTTCGTGCACGCCTATCCCGCCGAGGTTTCGCCCCTGTCACGGCGCAACGACGCCGATCCCTTCCTGACCGATCGTTTCGAGTTCTTTGTGGGCGGTCGTGAACTGGCCAATGGCTTTTCGGAGTTGAACGATCCCGAGGACCAGGCGGAGCGCTTCCACGAACAGGCCAGCCGCAAGGAAGCAGGCGACGACGAGGCCATGGTCTTCGATGCCGACTACGTGCGGGCGCTGGAGTACGGGCTGCCGCCCACTGCAGGCCTTGGCATCGGCGTGGACCGCCTGGTGATGCTGCTGACCGACTCAGCCAGTATTCGCGACGTGCTGCTCTTCCCGCACCTCAGGCCGGAGGCCTGACCGGGCCGGCTAACTGGCGCGGCAGTAGTGGTCGATGAAGCGCTGGTGGGCCGGCAGCTGCTGCACCATGCGTTGCGCCGAATCATGGATGCCGGTCAGGAAGCGTCTCAGCTCGTCATCCTCCATCATGTTCACGATGGGGTGATATTGCTCGGGTACCAGGCCCTGGCCGAGCATCACCTGGATCCATGAGTTCTCGCCGAACAGTTCGGTCGGCACCTTGAACACGCGACCGGTCTGGCGGAACAGCTCGATGCGATGCGCGAGCGTTTCGGGGATGGTCATTGAACGGCAGTAGCGCCAGAAGTCTGAATCCGAACGTTCCGTGACGTGGTAGTGCAGCACGATGAAGTCGCGGATGTTCTCAATCTCGAAGCGCATCTGGTTATTGAACTCGTCCACATCCGGCTGGCGGATGCCGTCGTAGGGGAACATCTGCATCAGGCGGATGACGCCTCGCTGGATCAGGTGGATGCTGGTGGACTCGAGGGGCTCGATGAACCCCGAGGACAGCCCTAGCGCCACGCAGTTGTGCTTCCAGTGCAGCTTGCGAGTGCCGGCGGCGAAGCGGATCACCCGCGGGTCGGTCAGGACCTTCCCTTCCACGTTGCCCAGCAACCTCTCGATGGCCTGTTCGTCGCTGTAATGCTCGCGGCTGAAGACCAGCCCGTTGCCTACCCGGTGCTGCAGCGGAATCCGCCACTGCCAGCCGGCATCGTGGGCGATGGAGCGGGTGTAGGGGATGGGCGGCGCCACCGATTCGGTCTGGACCGCGACGGCACTGTTGCAGGGCAGCCAGTGGGTCCAGTCCTCGTAGCCCGCCTGCAGGGTCTGTTCGATCAGGAGCCCACGAAACCCGGTGCAGTCCACGAACAGCTCGCCCTCTACCCGGACTCCCGAGTCGAGGTCGAGGGAGCTGATGTAGCCGCTCTCGCCATCGCGGTTCACCTGCCTGATCTGGCCCTCGAGTCGACGCACGCCGTGGCCCTCGGCGATGTTCCTGAGGAATCGCGCATACAGCGAGCTGTCGAGATGATATGCGTAGTTGAGTCCCTTGCTTGGCAGCACCGCAAAGCGGTTCTGCTTGGCGGCGACCCACTCGGCGCAGTATTCCCCGTATTCCCTGCTGATCCCCATGCGCTGGCCCTTCAGCCAGAAGTGCTGGAAGCCCGCAGCCCAGCAATCCTTGCCGGTCCAGCCGAAGGAGTGGATGTAGTCCTTGCCCACATCACGCCAGTTTTCAAAGGAGATGCCCAGCTTGAAGGTGCCGCGCACGGCAGCCAGGAAATCCTGCTCCTTGATCTTCAGCAGTTCATGCAGGGTCAGGAGTGTTGGAATGGTGGCCTCGCCGACGCCGACTGTGCCGATGGCGTCGGACTCGATCAGGGTGATGTCCAGCGTGCGCCCCAGCAGACGTGACAGGGAGGCGGCAGCCATCCAGCCCGCAGTGCCGCCGCCGGCAATGACGATCCTGTGTACCTTGCGTTGTTCCACCAGCGTTACTCCATCAGTCGAGCCGGCTGGCTCAGCGAGTCAGCCGGGCCAGCAATTCTGCCCGAAGCCTGGCCGCCGAGTCTGGCGTGAGTCGCGCCAGGCAGCCTCGACCGGTCTCCGGGATGTGGGCGTAGACAGATTCATCTGCCTCGAATACGTAGTGATCGAACAGTCCCCGCCATGCCTCGCGCTGGCGGGCGGGGAGGTCGCGCAGGGCCAGGATGGCGTGCATCAGCGCGGTCGTGGGCGCGCCCATGGTGGAAGGCGATGCGCACCACCAGTAATTCACCAGCAGGTTGAAGGCGGAGAGCGACTCCACGTGATGCCACCACATGCTGGGTACATAGAGGGCATCTCCCGGCTCCATGTCGGCCACCCGGGCCGCGGCCAGCGCCTCGCGAAACTTCGGATACCTCTCAAGGTCCGGCTGGGTGACGTCCACCAGGCTGATGGCCTGCCCCGACGGAGTCCGGTCAATGGGACCCACGTAGAGGTTACCCACCTGGTCTGGCGGGAACAGTGTGAACCGCCGCTGGCCGGCGACAACGCAAGCCAGGTTGTCCGGAAAGTCGAAATGCGCGGAGATTCGCGTGCGGTTACCCAGCCAGAAGCTGGCCAGTGCATCGATGGCGGGCACCGGGACGTCGTTCTGTGCCCGGAAGCCCGGCAGCCAGCCATCGACCGGGGTCGATCCCACGTAGATCGTAGACCCGTCGGCGACCCGCTCTGCCTCGTCGAGCTTCTGCAGCACCTGCGCCAGGCGGGCCTTGCCGCTGCGGAAATTGAAGCCGGTAAAGTCAGCGTCGTAAAAGAAACGCCCCTGCATGCCGGCCTCGCCGACGTAGGCGGTGACCGGCTGTTCGGTCCAGAAGGAAGACAGGTACCGCGCTGCCCCGGGCAGGCCGCTGCGGCAAGCCTCGACGGCCGGCCAATGCCCAACGAGTCCCTTGAGCAACACGGGGACGTCGGACTCGAACACCTCCGGTGGCACGGCTCCGCTCCGACATCCGGTCAGGGTCTCAACCCGCGTTGTGCCCGTCATCTCACTCACGCAGCGCTCCCTATCCTCTCGTTCTTGAGGTCGATGAGCGTGCGGATGTTGACCGTGGAGGCCAGCGCCATGAACAGCGGCATCAGGAAGCCTTCCTGACTGAGCTGCCCCAACTGGTCTCCGGTGAGGTGCCGGACCTTCTCCTCGTCGATGGCGAAGAAACCCAGGAGCTGGTTGCGGCTGCCGTCGGCGAGAGCGATGTCGAAGGTTACCGATTCGATCAGCTGCAGTTGCTGCAGGGTGGCCATGAAGCGCTTGTTGACCTCGGCCCCCTGGAAGAGCGTTTCGAGCAGCGTCGCCATGTCTTCGAGGTAGCGGGTTCGCGCGCCGAACTGGTCGAACAGCGGCTCGCCCTGGCTGCGACTGACCCGCGGGTGACTCATGTTCAGCGACATGACCCGGCGCGGATCGCTCCCTGCCGAAGCCCCGGTGGCCTGCATGCCGATCAGGAAGGGCTCACGGCGGACCATGGCTGGCAGGTAGCGGGCCTTCCAACCGTCCGGCGTCAGGAAAAGATTTTCACCGGACTCGAAACCAAACAGGGCGACCGAGTAGATCTCACCCTTCGGATCGCGGTGGAAAAGGATCGGATAGCAGGCCTGGACGCTCCGGAATTCGAATGGAAAAACTAGCGAAAACATTACGTTATCGCCATATTGTGATGCCCGTTCTGTGATGATGCGGAGGTCCCGATGGGTGTCCTGGTTCAACATTTCGAACTGGTCCACTGCGAGTCTCCTGGTCAGGCGGCGCCCTGCAGGGGCGCTAGGGAATGGATGAGTTGCCGATTGGTCGGCAGCAGCTTACGCATCTGCTGGGCCCGCACGGCAGCTTCCCGGACGGCTTGCACGGCGCGGTCCCGATCGCGGCTCAAGGTGGTGCCGCGGGCCGAACGCAGGCGGGGGCGGAAGCCCATGCCGTAAAGCACGTATTGATAGCTGGCGGAGGGAAACAGTTCGTCCACTCGCGGCGCGTCGTCATGCCACGGCGCCTGCTGCTGCCAAAGCAGCAACTTGTCCTTGAGCGCATCGGGGCAGGAGGCCGGATCCCGGCTGGCCAGCCAGTAGCCCTCCGTTCGCTCGCTCAGGACGTAGTGCAGCTTCAGGAACTCGATGATCCGCGACCAGTGATAGGTCATCTTGTCATTGAAGCGTCGGGCGACCACCGTCATCGTCTCGCGGTTGGCGGGTAACTGACCGCTGATGAAGCTGGCCGCCTGTTCGATCAGGGCCAGTGCCGAGGCCTCGAGAGGTTCGATGAACCCGCCGGAGAGCCCGACGGCCACGCAGTTGCCCACCCAGAACTGGCTGCGATAGCCGGGATCGAACTGGATCCGGCGCGGGCTCAGCCGTTCCAGGTCGGCCTGTGGCGCCACCTGCCTGACGTAGTGGCGCAGCGCTGCTTCGGCGTCTGCCTCGGAGGCATGGCTGCTCGAGTAAACGTGGCCGATGCCGCGGCGGGTCTGCAGCCCGATGTCCCAGATCCAGCCTGTAGGTACTGCCGTGGCGTTGGTGGTGGAGGGCAGGGGCTGCGTGGCATCCTGGTAGGGAAGCTGCAGGGCGAGTGCCGTGTCGTTCAGCAGGACGTGCCTGACCGACACGAACTGCGCTTCCGGGTAGCGGCCGATCAACAGGGCGCGCTGACCCGTGCAGTCCACGAACAGCGAGCCCTCCAAACGCTCACCGTTGTCGAGGCGGATGGCCTGGATATCGCCATTCCCTGCCAGGTCCACATCGACCAGATTGGCCGACACGTAACGAACCCCCAGCTTCGCAACCGCGTGGTCATGGAGCAACTGGGCAAACTTGCCGGCATCGAAGTGGTAGCCGTAGTTGACGTTGAAGGCGTACTCGGGCGTTGCTGGCTGCTTGGGCGCGAGTCCTGCCTCGATCACGGCAGCCTGTGGGGTGACGAACTCGGCAAACGACCCCCCGCCGGCCCCAGCCAGCCAGTGTTCGGCCAGGTTCAGCGAGGCATATTCCGAGGGCAGGCTGAAGGGATGCAGATAACTGGAAGGTACGGCTGAGTCGGTCCAGTTGATGAAGCGGGTGCCTTGTTTGAAGGTGGCTTCGCAGTTCACCAGCAGCTGCGACTCGGCCAGCCCGATCCGTTGCAGGGTCATGCGCATGGAGGGCCATGAACCCTCGCCCACGCCGATGATGGGGATGTCCGGAGACTCGACCAGCACCACCTCGGTACCGCGACCGGAAGCACGCAGTTCAGCCGCAACCAGGCCTGCCGTGATCCAGCCCGCCGAGCCGCCGCCCACGATGATGACCCTGTCGCCGTGCCGTTCCACCTGCTGCCCTGGCCTCCTCGGTTCAGGTTAGGACAATCCCCCCACGCCCGCAATCTTCGCTAAAAAAAACTGCCCCTTACGGGGCAGTTTTTCCCGGCCTTGAGTCGCGGGTCAGAACTTGTAGCGCATCCCCAGGTTGTAGCGAGTGCCTTGCTGGGTCGCGAACAGGATCTGGGACTCCTCACGGCCGTGGACGTAGACCGTCTCGTTGGTGAGGTTAAGTACGTCTGCGTACACCACCAGCTTGTCGCTGAACTGGTAGCTGCCGCTCAGGTCCCACTGGCCGTAGGCATCGACGTAGGTCGGCGGTCCGGCGCCCACGTTGTTCTGGCCGGTGCCGGCCAGGAACTTGTCACGCCAGTTGTAGGCGAGGCGCACACCGATCGCGTTCTTGTCGTAGTAAGCGATGAAGTTTGCGCTGTCGCTCAACCCGGAGATCACGAACTGCTGGGAGAGATTGCAGTTCGGCTGTCCGCACAGCAGGTTGTCGTAGCCGACGTCCGCTTCGACGATGGTGTAGTTGGCAATGACGCCAAACCCGGTGTCGCCGAAGTTGTGCTGGGCCATGAATTCCCAACCGTCGAGGGTCGCCTTCTCGATGTTGACCGGGATGCTGAGGTTGAACGGCGAGGCAGGGTCACGCCCTGCCACGCCGGAGATGGTGCCGTTGACTGCATCAACGCCCTCGGCATCCGGCCGATTCTGGAGGATCCAGCTGAACAGTACGCCGGCATCCGAGCTGCCGGTTGCGGCGCGCGCCTCGTCACCCAAGGGTCCCAACGCCGGATGAGGCAGGCCGCCAGCGCCCTCCACGACGGCACCAGTGCCGATGAAGTTGTCCACTTCCTTGTAGAAGTAGCCCGCGGCGAGGTAACTGCCGTTGCCGTAGTACCACTCCAGCGCCAGGTCGAGGTTGTTGGACACGTAGGGCAACAGTCCCGGATTGCCGCGACGGCCGGTGCCGCCACCGATGCGAACCGGTGAGTCCAGCGTGAGGCCACCCTGGATGTCCAGGTAGCCCGGCCGGGCCAGCGTGCGGCTCAGTGAGGTCCTGGCCTTGAGCCCGTCCGACAGGTCGATCTGGAAGTCGAAATTGGGCAGCCAGTAGTCGTAGTCGCCCTTGCCTTGTGTGTAGGCCGTGCCGCTGAACTGCAGCTCGAGTTCGTTGCCCGCGACCCACAGCAGCCCGGTGTAGTTGGGGGAGAGCGCGTCGGAGATGACGTCAGTTTTCTCGTAGCGCAGCCCGAGGCGCGCGGCCACCGGCATGTCACCCCACTCGCTCTCCATGTTCACCTGGAAGTACGCGGAGCGCGTCTCCTCGGTGGTGAGGCGGTCGTACTGCAGGTTGTCGGTCGTACACAGCGCCGTGCCGCAAGTACCCAGGTCGCCGTTGCCGGGGACAAACAGCGCAGCCTCGCCAGACGCGATCAGGGCTTCCGTCCGGGCAATCAGCGCCGCCATGTCGAACACGTAGTAGTCCGACTGTCGGCGCGGGTCCCGGCCGCCCGAAATCTCGTTGAAGGAGTTGGCCATGCTGGCCGGGACCAGGAGGTCGGCGATGGCGCCGGGCTGGGTCACACCACCCCAGGCGTCACGCTGCACCACCGATCCCGCCGCGCGATTGTCGACATCGGTGAACTGCACGCCGAAGTCGATGCTCTTGACGAAGCTGGTATCGAAGGCCAGGTTGCCGGACAGGCTGCCCTGCTGGATGTCCATCTCCGAGAAGTTGTTCACGAACACGCTGCCGGTCACGATCATGTCGTCCGGGCTGAGCGGGTTGCCCAGGCCGAGTTCCAGAATCGGCAGCTCTTTCCCGAAATAACCCGTGGTGACATTGCGCGAAAAGGCCGCAATCGAGACCAGCGCCGAGTTACCGAACGGGCTATTGGGCTCGTTGGTGGCCTTGGAGTCGTGGAAATCGACCGCCAGCGACAGGCGGTCGTTGACGTCCCACTCGACGTTGAAGCCCAGCGACTTCAACTCGTTCCTGAAGGCGTCGGTGCCGGTGCCCATCGCGTAGTCGGAGTTGAACGAGTACTCGGTATAGGTGAGCGGGGTGGCGTTGGGGCCGTCCGTCCACAGCGTTTGCTGGCCGCCGAAGTTGAACCAAGCCGAAAGGTTGTTATACGTGCGATCCAGTTCGAGTTCGGCGTAGGTGTAGTCCAGGGTCGCCGTGACGTTGTCGACAGGGCGGAACTGCAGGGTCAACTGGCCGTTGGTGCGAGTGCGATCGTAATCGGCCAGCTCATAGCCGATGACCTGCGGGACTGAATAGACGTCGCCCGCGGTCGGCCGGTTCTGCTGGTTGGGGTCACCCGCAGGCGGAATACCGCCCCACTCGGAGGGGCCGGCGCCGCACCAGCAATTGTCGGTATCGCCGGAGAAGCTGCGCCAGCCGCCGACACTCGCCGTGGCACCGCCGCTCTCACGCTCCTGGGTCACGACGGACAGCGCGAAGCCCACGCGGTCGTCCATGAAGGTGTCCGAGATCAGGCCCGACAACTCCGGAGTCCAATCCTTGCTGCTGAGGTTGGTGCGGGAGTCGTCATACAGGGCACTGGCCGCCGCCGTCGCGCGGAACCCAGGGGCATCCAGTGGGCGGGTCGTGCGCACGTTAATCAGGGCGCCCATACCACCCGTCGGCACGTCTGCGCGGCCACTCTTGAACACCTCGACCGCAGCGATGCCCTCGGAAGCAAGGTTGCCGAAGTCGAAGGAGCGTCCCAGGCCGCTGGTGGTCGGCATCTGGCGACCATTGAGGGTGACCAGGTTGAAATCCGGGCCCAGCCCGCGGACCGTGATACGCGAGCCTTCACCGCGCTCCCGGTCGATGGACACGCCGGTGACGCGCTGCAGGGATTCCGCGAGGTTGGTATCCGGGAAGTCACCCATATCCTCGGCGGTGATGGCGTCGACCACGCCCATCGAATTCCGCTTGATGTCCATCGACGCTTCCAGGCTGGCGCGAATGCCGGTCACGACGATTTCCTGCAGTTCCGCCTGGCCCTGTCCGTATGCCGGCGAGAAGGTCGCAACGCCAAGTGCCAGGGCGATTCCCTGGGCGATCGGCGTTCTCCTGAGACCTGCCTTATGCATTTCAACTCCCCCTTTAAAGGTTCAGATTCCAGTCAGTGATTTCAACAATCCGAAAACTTGATCCTGTGCAGTGCGCCTCGCATTCATGCCACCACGGGGCGCGCCTTCGCTCCCGGAGGCCCGGGTTTGCAGTTATATAAGCAGAAATGACAGCGTTGTCAAATAGGCTGACAACGCTGTCACTGTACTGGACAAAACAGGGGCCCCGCTGAGCCGATGAGGGTTCAATTTCAGCGAGCCATGGAGCCTGGTTACCACCAGGTGGCGTAGAGCGCAGTGAGCATCAACAGCACCGCGACGCCGGCCACGTTGAAACCGGTGGTGGTGCGGGTATCCACGTCCCGATAGTCGATGGCGTGCGGGTGGCGTTCCTTGCCTTGCAGCCTTGAGACGCCGACACCGACCGCCACACATAGCAGGAAGACGATCCCCACCCGGTCTATGAAAGGCAGCTCTGGCATCGCCAACTTGAAGGACAGCGAGAACACCGCCGAGCCGATGGCGGCACACAGGGCGCCTGCCGAGGTGGTCGGTCGCCAGAAAAAGCCGAGCAGGAACAGGGCACATACGCCAGGTGTGAAGAAGCCGGTGAATTCCTGGATGTACTGGAAGGCCTCGGGGAAATTGCCCAGCAGCGGTCTCGCCACCACCATGGCGATCACGATGGCCGTGAAACTGACCAGTCGCCCGACATTAACCAGGTATCGCTCGGGTTTCTTCCGGCTCCCCATGTGCCGATACAGGTCCATGGTGAAGATGGTCGAGATGGAGTTCATCATCGAGGCCAGCGAAGACACGATGGCTGCGACCAGGGCGGCGAACACCAGGCCCAGGATGCCGGCCGGCAGCAGTTTCATGACTGTGGGATAGGCCCGATCCGGCGTCTCCAGGTCGGGGGCCAGCACCGCCGCTGCGATGCCCGGCACCACGATGATCAAGGGCATCAGCATCTTGAGAAAGGCAGCGAACATCATGCCTTTTTGCGCTTCCTGGGTGCTGCGGGCGGCCAGTGCGCGCTGGATGATGTACTGGTTAAAGCCCCAGTAGGACAGGTTCATGATCCACATGCCACCCAGCAGGACCGACAGGCCGGGCAGGGCGGCATAGTGAGGTGAGTCCTTGGTGAAGATGAGGTCGAAGCGCTCCGGGGTCTTGTCGAGCAGGACCTGGAAGCCCGCGATCACGCCCTGGCCGCCACCCACCTCGTTCAGCGAGATGGCCGCGATCAGGATGCCACCGATCACCAGGAGGGTCACCTGGATCACGTCGGTGAGTGCGACGGCCTTCAAGCCACCATACAGTGAGTAGGCCGCCGCGAAGGCGCCCAGGGCCACCAGCCCGGTCACCAGGTCGAGGCCGGTCACCGTGTTGACGGCCAGTGCGCCCAGCCAGAGGATGGAGGTCAGGTTCACGAACACGTAAATGCCCAGCCAGAAGATGGCCATCACGTTGCGCACGCGATGATCGAATCGCTCCTCCAGGAACTGCGGCATGGTGTAGATCTTGTGCTTCAAAAACACCGGCAGCAGCCACTTGGCGACGATCACCAGAGTCAGTGCGGCCATCCACTCGTAGGCGGCAATGGCGAGGCCCATCACCCAGGCGGAGCCCGACATGCCGATGATCTGCTCCGCGGAGATGTTGGCTGCAATCAGCGAGGTGCCGATGGCCCACCAGGGGAGGTTGCGGCCTGCCAGGAAATAGTCGCTGGCGTCCTTGTCGTGCCCCGCCTTTTCCCGGGAGACCCACTGCGCGACGACCAACAGCAGTACCGCATAGATCGCGACGACGCTGAGGTCTAGCGTTCCCAGATGCATTGAACCCCCCCACCAGCCAGGCTGGTTTGTGTGTTGTCTGCTTGTGATAACGCTGTCATAGGCGCGGGACAAAAAGCAACCCGTTTTTGGCAAAATTGACAGCGTTGTCATTAATAAGCTAGAACACTGACCTCGCTGCCGGCCGGCACCCCGGCGGCGAGGGGGTCACCACGGCAGAGGATCGCAATGCGCAAGGTAATCAATACCCGATTCTGGGGCTGCATGTTCCTGTTTTGTCATACGGCCGTTGGATCTGAGGGGGTGCAATGGCCCGCCATCACGCCTCCCTTGCCGCCGAACCCGGAACTGGAGCAGCGCATCGACGACCTGTTGGCGCGCATGACCCTGGAGCAGAAGGTTGGCCAGATGATTCAGGCCGAGATCGCCCATGTCACGCCGGAGGACGTGGCCACCTATCGGCTGGGGTCCATCCTCAATGGCGGTGGTTCGCA
>JAURMS010000353.1 GCA_030830595.1 Gammaproteobacteria bacterium
CGAACCGTGGTGGTGCGGAAGTCGAGCCATTCCAGCAGCAGCGAGCGCAGGTCCATGACCCGCGGCCGGCCATCGAGGCCGATGACGTTCATGTTGACCCGGTAGCTGCGCTCGAGGTCGGTGGTGGCAAACAGGTGGTCCATCAACTGTGGGAGGTCCACCCGTGAGGAGCGCGGGGTGATGACCAGCCTGGTGGGCTGCTCATGGTCGCTCTCGTCCCGCAGGTCTTCCACCATCGGCAGCTTCTTGGCCCGCATCTGCGCCGCGATCTGCTCGAGCACCTTGGAGCCCGAGACCTGGTAAGGCAGGGCGGTCACGATGACTTCGCCGTCCTCGACCTCGTAGACGGCTCGGGCCCGGAACGAGCCGCTGCCGGTCGTGTAAACCTGCCTGAGTTCGGCAGCCGGAGTGATGATCTCCGCACCACTCGGCAGGTCGGGGCCCCGCACCTCCTGGCACAGGTCCTCGATGGAGGTGGCGGGATCGTCCAGCAGGCGCAGGCAGGCCGCAACGACCTCGCGTAGGTTGTGGGGCGGAATGTCGGTGGCCATGCCCACGGCAATGCCGGCCGCACCGTTCAGGAGGACGTTGGGGAGCCGCGCCGGCAACAACTGGGGCTCATCGAGGGTGCCATCGAAATTGGGGACCCACTCGACCGTGCCCTGCTCCAGCTCGGCCAGGAGCACCTGCGCATAGGGCCGCAGGCGCGCCTCCGTGTAACGCATGGCCGCAAAGGACTTGGGGTCGTCCGTCGAACCCCAGTTACCCTGGCCGTCCACCACCGGATAACGGTAAGAAAAATCCTGGGCCATGTGCACCATGGCCTCGTAGCAGGCGGAGTCGCCATGCGGATGGTACTTGCCGATCACGTCGCCCACGGTGCGGGCCGACTTCTTGTGCTTGGACCCGGCAGCGAGACCCAGCTCGCTCATGGCATAGATGATCCGTCGCTGGACGGGCTTCAGGCCATCGGCCAGTTGCGGCAGGGCGCGGTCGAGGATGACGTACATCGAGTAATCGAGGTAGGCCTTCTCCGTAAAGGCCTTGAGCGGGCGGCGCTCAATGCCCTCGAAATCGAGTTGCTGCTCCTTCATTGGGTCTCCGCGAGGTTGCCCTTGCGTTCCAGCCAGTCGCGCCGGTCGGCGGAACGCTTCTTGGCCAGGAGCATGTCGAGCATTTCCTCGGCGTCATCGCCGGGCTCGATGGACAACTGCATCAGGCGTCGGGTATCCGGCGCCATGGTGGTCTCGCGCAACTGGACCGGACTCATTTCGCCAAGCCCCTTGAAGCGGGTGACCACGGGCTTGCCACGGATCCCTTCGGCCACGATCCGGTCGAGGATGCCCTGTCGGTCATGCTCGCCGAGCGCATAGTACACCTGCTTACCCACGTCGATCCGGAACAGTGGCGGCATCGCGACGAAGACATGCCCGGCCGTCACCAGTGGGCGGAAGTGGCGCAGGAACAGCGCGCACAGGAGTGTGGCGATGTGGGCCCCGTCAGAGTCGGCATCGGCCAGGATGCAGATACGGTGGTAACGCAGGCCGCTCAGGTCGGTGGAGCCCGGATCAACGCCAATGGCCGTCGAGATGTCGCTGACCTCCTGGGACTGGAGGATGGCACCCGCATCGACTTCCCAGGTGTTGAGGATCTTGCCCCGCAGCGGCATCACGGCCTGGAACTCCCGGTCACGCGCCTGCTTGGCGGACCCTCCTGCCGAGTCTCCCTCCACCAGGAACAGTTCGCAGCGTGCGGCTTCCTGCAGCCGACAGTCGGCGAGCTTGCCTGGCAGTGCCGGCCCGCTGACCACCCGCTTGCGGGTGACGCGCTGCGCGGCCCGCACGCGCTCCTGGGCGTTGCCGATGGCGAACTGGGCGATCGACTCACCCGCCTCCGGATGCTGGTTCATCCACAGCGCCAGGGAATCCTTGACGACGCCCGAGACAAAGGCCGCCGACTCCCTGCTGGACAGCTTTTCCTTGGTCTGGCCGGCGAACTGCGGTTCCTTCATCTTGACTGACAGCACGAAGTTGACGGTCTGCCAGACGTCCTCGGGCGCCAGCTTGATGCCCCTGGGGAGCAGGTTGCGGAACTCGCAGAACTCGCGCACCGCTTCCGTCACCCCAGAGCGAAGTCCGTTGACGTGGGTGCCGCCCTCCGGCGTCGGGATCAGGTTGACGTAGCTCTCGGCAACCAGCACTCCGGCCTCGGGGGCCCAGCACAGGGCCCAATCGGCCAGTTCGCCACCGCCCTCGAGGCGGCCGGCAAAGGGCTCAGCCGGCAGCGTCTGCACCTTGTCCATCTGTCCCGTCAGGTAATCGGACAGGTTGCCGGCATAGAACCACTCCTCCCGCTCGCCCGACGCTTCATCGGTCAGGATGACCCGTAAGCCCGGGCACAAGACGGCCTTGGCACGCAGGGTGTGGCGCAGGCGCGGCAAGGAAAAAGAGGCCGAATCAAAGAATTGCGGGTCGGGCCAGAACCGTACGGTGGTGCCGGTCACACCCTTGCGAACCTTGCCGATCTCCTCGAGCTTCGAGGCAGTCTTGCCATCGCGGAAGGCGATGTTGTACTCGCTGCCCCCACGCCGGACCCAGCATTCGAGGTTGCGAGACAGGGCGTTGACCACGGACACGCCCACTCCATGCAAGCCGCCGGAGAATTCGTAGGCCCGATCATTGAACTTGCCGCCCGCGTGCAGCCTGGTGAGGATCAGTTCCACACCCGGCATCTTTTCGCGGGGATGCAGGTCGACCGGCATGCCGCGCCCATCGTCACTCACCTGCAGGGAACCGTCCTTGAAGACGGTGACCTCGATCAGCTGGCAGTGCCCCCCGAGCGCCTCGTCAACGCTGTTATCGATCACCTCATGGGCGAGGTGATTCGGGTTGCGGGTGTCCGTGTACATGCCAGGACGCCGCCGGACGGGCTCCAGCCCGGAGAGGACCTCGATGTCCGACGCCGAATAACCCTGGCTCATCGGTGCTGGGCAGGCCGTGGGTTCAGTCGAGGTCCCCCGCCAGGGAGTGCAGCGAGGCCGCCGACAGGCTGACCGAGTGCGGGTAGGCCGGATGATCCGAGCCGACCTCCACCTGCGCACCGCTGCGAATCGCCGCACGCATGCCCTCGGTGAACTCGAAACGCAGCCAGTGCACGGAGGACGTCTTCTGTTCGTTCTCGCGCTCGAGGTCCTCGTCCGCCACGGCGTAGACCCGCTCGAAACCCGCCACCTGGACATAGCACCGGCGCTCGATGCCCTTCATGGCAGCGAGCGCTGCCCGTCGCTGGTCAGGGTCCGGATACTCGATCAGGAAGGTCGCCTTCCAGTTGCTGCCATCGGGAATCAACGGATTGTAGGCGTCCAGCTCATCCTGTATGCCCTCCGGCTCGAAGATCCGCTCGACCCGCAGCATTTCCTGGATCTGGTACTGGATGGTCATGCGATCCTCGAAGATCCAGGTCACGTGGGGCCCGATCTGGATGGTGCGCGGGCGCTTGTGCTGCAGGACCCGACCACGGAAATCCGCCCGCTGCCGCGCGTACTGTTCGAGGCTGAAGAGATCGCTCGCCCGCAGCGGGCCCTTGAGGCGAATGGTGTCGTTACCGCTCATCATGCTCACGCTCCGTCAGAGTCCATAGGCCTGTCGCAACAGCGACAGGGGGTGTTCGGGTCCGCGACCCCGCTCGGCCAGGCCGTTGGCGATCTGCTCACCGGCCATCGGGCAGTCGCTGGAGTAATGATCCACCTTGCCCCCCTCAACCTTGCGCACCACCGGCTTGCCGATCTTCACCGAGGCCTCGTGGAACTCCTTCTTCACGGCATAGGTGCCGTTGTGACCGGAACAGCGCTCGATCACCTCGACCTCGGTTCCGGGGATCAGCTTCAGGGTGTCCCGGGTCTTGAGACCAATGCGCTGGACCCGCAAGTGACAGGGCACATGGTAGGCGACCTTGCCGAGCGACTGGGAAAAATCGGTGCGCAACAGGCCACCCTTGTGCCGCAGCATCAGGTACTCGAAGGGATCGAAGACCCGCTTCTGGACCTTGGCCACCCGCTCGTCGTCGGGGAACAGCAGCGGCAGCTCCTGCTTGAACATCAAGGCACAGGACGGAATGGGGATGACAATGTCCCAACCCTGATCCACCAGCGCCGCCAGCTTCGGGATGTTGTGTTCCATCAGCTTCTCGACGGAGTCGAGGTCGCCAAGTTCCAGGCGCGGCATGCCGCAGCATTTCTCGCCGGGCACGGTGGTGATGGCAATACCGTTGTGCTCCAGCACCGCCACCAGGTCCTCGTTCATGCCCGGATGATTTCGGTTGCCGTAGCAGGTGGCGAACAGGGCCACCTTGCCAGATGTTTCGGCGGTAGCGACCGGCTGGGCGTCAGGCGCGCGATGCCGCGCCTGGCGTTTCTGGAAGGTGTCTGAGTGATAGCTCGGCACCGGCGCGTTGCGATGCACACCCAGCGTGGCCTCCAGCACACGGCGCCCGGTGGCGCTGCGGTTGGCGGCGTTGACCACCTCGGCCACCACCGGTATGCCGGCGAGACTGCCCACCAGGTCGGTGGAGGACAGGACCCGATCGCGGAAGGAGGCGCCCTGCTTCTTGAAGCGGACGGCCTTGGCCCTGAGCATCAGGTGGGGGAAGTCCAGGTTCCAGGGGTGCGGGGGCACGTAGGGGCACTTGGACAGGTAGCACATGTCGCAGAGGTAACAGTGATCGACCACTTCCCAGTAGGCTTCGTGCGCCACCCCGTCGACCTCGCCGGTCGAGGACTCATCGACCTTGTCGAACAGGACTGGAAAGGCGTTGCAGAGGCTGACGCAACGACGGCAGCCGTGGCAGATATCAAAGGCCCGCTCGAGTTCCTTGAACAGCGCCTGTTCGTCCCAGAACTCCACTCCCTTCCAGTCGATCGGATGCCGGGTGGGCGCCTCGAGGCTGCCCTCCCGCGGCCCGGATGCCTGCTCACTCATGGCGTCGCCTCCGCGAGGTTCCAAAACGCACGCGGGGCGGACCGATGCCCACCCCGCGTACGCAAGCTTCAGTGAGAACTCAGGATCAGCCGAGCTGGTCCAGGGCCTTCTGGAAGCGGTTGGCGTGCGAGCGCTCGGCCTTCGCCAGCGTCTCGAACCAGTCCGCGATCTCGTCAAATCCCTCGTCGCGAGCGGTCTTGGCCATGCCCGGATACATGTCGGTGTACTCGTGGGTCTCGCCCGCGATCGCCGCCTTGA
>JAURMS010000354.1 GCA_030830595.1 Gammaproteobacteria bacterium
CCCGCCTACTTGACCTGTTGCTGCGAACCCGTGGGGGCACTGCTCCCGGTATCTGCTCACTGACCATCAAGAGGGAGACTTTCCTGCAGCTGGGAGGATGTGAACAGGCATTCAAGGGGCTGTTCGAAGATCAGGTGCTCTGGTCAAAACTTTACCTCGCACATGCCATTCATGTAACCAGTGAACCGACGGTTCTTTACCGGCAGCGAGCTGATTCGAGCACCGGCAGGGCTGGTGAGGCTGGCCTGACGAATGCGAGACGCACCTATCTCGAGTGGCTGGGGGCTTACCTTGAATCCCTGCCGATAGTCCCTTGCACCACCCGGGACCTCCTGGCGGCTTCGCTGACTGAGTATCGCCGTCCTCTCCTCGCGGCGTTGCAGAGACTGCCCGGAAATTTACTGGCCGAGTCACGCCGTATTGGGCTTGCTGGCTTGCCGGCGCCGCTTGCCCAGCGGACCGTCAAAATCTGGAGACGATACAAGCACCGGCGTCATCAGCGCAGGCTCAAGGACGCGCGCATGGCTTCGGGACTGCCCAGTCATGAGTGAGGGAAACGGAACCTTGGCGGCGGCTCGCTCGATCGTGGGACTGGTGCGTCCCTATCCGTGGGCTATTCCCACCATGTTGATGCTGGGACTGCTGGCCTCGCTCGCTGAGGGTCTCGGGATCGGTCTGCTCATACCGGTCATGGATCACCTGATCGGCAGCGAGACCGCTCTGGATGCGGGTGGCGTGCTTACGGACCTACTACGCAGTTTGACCGATCTGTTGCCGGTTGAGAGCCGGCTCCTGTGGGTCGGCGCCCTCGTTGCGACCCTGGTTGCGCTTAAGGCAGTGCTGATGGTCAGTAACACCGCACTAACCTCATGGGTGGCAGGACGGGTAGCACACGATCAACGGATGGCCGTGGCCGAGGCACTGCTGGGGATGGATTACGCCAACTTGAACACCCGTGAGTCGGGGCAGACGGTCAATCTGTTCGAAACCCAGGCCTACCGTGCGGGTGAATCAGTAAGTGAGCTTTCCTCCCTCCTGGTCTCTGGCAGTACAGTGCTTGTTTTTGGTGGCTTGCTGGGCCTTTTGTCGTGGCAACTCGGCCTGATGGTGATTCTGTCCATCATCCCGGTATCCTTGTTTGTGCTTGCCATGACCCGTCACTCGCGACGCCTTGGTGAGCAGTTGGTGTTCGCCCACAGCGCGTTGTCGGGACGGGTACTGGAACTGATTTCCTCGGTCAAGACCCTGCGACTCTTCAACGCCGAAGGCGAAGGAAAGGCCCGCTTTGCCACTACCTCCGATGCCGTTCGGCGCACCACCTTCCGCAGTGACGTGCTTACCGGATCGATCCAGCCCGTGGTGGAGTTCCTTTATGTGCCAATCTTCCTTGTAGTACTGGGCTATTCTCTGCATGCCGGGATCAGTCTGCCAACGTTGTTCGCTTTTCTTGCCTTACTGTATCGCCTGCAGACCCCGCTGAAGCGCCTGGATCACTTCCGCGTGATACTCCCGGCCTACTCCACCGGCATAGCAGCGCTGCAGTCGTTTCAAAAACTTGCTATTGATCAACCTGCCGCGAGCGGCAAGGTGGGTTTCGACGGCCTGCGTGATGGGATCAGGTTTGAGGGGGTAGGCTTTTCCTACCCCGGTGAGTCGCGTCCAGCGCTGGTCAATCTGTCCCTTGAAATCCGCCGGGGCGAAATACTTGCTCTAGTGGGCGGTTCAGGATCCGGGAAGTCAACGCTGGTCAACCTTTTGTGTCGATTGTACGAGCCAGCCCAGGGTCGCATCCTCGTGGATGGGCAACCCCTGGTTGAGCTGGATACTGCGCTTTGGCGCTCCCGCATAGCATTGTCGGGCCAGGACATTGAGTTGATCGATGGCAGCGTAAAGGAAAATCTCTGTCTAGGCGCTGCCGGCATTAGCGACCATGACATGGTCGCAGCACTGCGCGGGGTACTCGCCGATGAATTCGTCTCTGGTCGTCAGGCAGGCCTTGATGCTTCGGTTGGGCCTCAGGGGCGCAGGCTTTCAGGTGGGCAGCGGCAGCGTATCGCCCTGGCGCGCGCCATGGTGCGCCAACCCGACATCCTGATTCTCGACGAAGCCACCAACGCGGTAGACAGCCAGTCAGGTAACGAGATCGAGCGCGCCATCGAGGCGCTCGCCGGACGATGCACTATCGTCGTCATAGCTCATAGCATGGCCACCATCAGTCGGGCACAGCGGGTTGTTGTACTGAGTGCCGGTCAGGTTGTAGAAGCGGGTAGCCCTAACGAACTACTCGCGAAAGATGGAGCGCTCGCAAGATTGTTTGGAGTGTAGTGAGCATGCTCCCGGTTATCTCGATCATCATGATTTGCCGGAATGGCGAGCGGTTTCTCGCCGAGGCAATTGATAGCGTTTTCAGACAGACCTTCCAGCAATGGGAACTGGTTTTTGTCGACGATGGCTCGACTGATGCGAGTTTGCGAATCGTCGCGGCTTTCGCAGCCCAAAATCCCGGGCGGATACGGGTGATCGTTCATCCCGAACGGCGATGGCGTGGTACGGCAGCCTCGCGCAATCTCGGGATGTTAGCTGCCCGCGGAAAATACTTTGCTTTCCTTGATTCTGACGATGTTTATGAATCCGAACGGTTGGCATCACACCTGGCCAGGCTCGAGGTAAATCCGGGATTGGGCGTAGTGATCAGCCACGACCTGTACTGGCGAAGTTGGGGGCGGGCTGGGCGACGCCATTTGGATGAGGTCATCGGTCCACTAACAGCCACTGAAGTCGCTATTCCTGCCCCTGGTTTGCTAGTTGGTACGCTTCTGACCCGAGGTGCCCCGCTGCCAGGCTTATGCAGCGTGACCTTCAGGCGTAGCGCCGTGGGTGGTGGCATCTCACAGGAGTTTGTCGGTCACTATGAGGACCAGGCGCTGCTGGCGTCAGTGCTGCTGCGTTCGACCAGCATGGTATTGGGAGCGGCTCATTGTCGGTATCGGCAGCACCCCTGGTCGTTGACGCGGGGTAACGACCCGGCGGCGCACGGTTCAGGGTCGGAGGCGACGAGGGCAAGGGCGAAATTCCTCGCCTGGCTGCGTCATGAAGTCGACGCACTGTCGCAGCCGCTTCCAGAACTTACAGCCTGGATCGAAGATGAATTGCGTGATCTCGGTACTGATCATTCCACACGGATTTCAGTCCGGTTCCGATGTGTTGCTGCGATACTTCGTCCACTTACGCGTGCCAGGGCCGGCTGGAGACGTTATCGCGGGCGCCGTCAGGTCATGCAACATGTCCAACGACTTGCACAAGCCAATCCCAGGACGAGTGCACGGGCCTATTGGGACCAGCGGGTTCAGGACCTGTACCTGTCTGACCAACCGGCAGGTACACCAGGCTTCGTCGCCGCCCATGATGCGTATCGTCATGGCAAGGCAGCCTATCTCGGCAGCCTGCTGGAATATCCTCGCTGGCGGGGCTGCGCCGTACTGGACGTAGGTTGCGGGATCGGCCTTGATCTAATCCGGTTTGCCGCGGAAGGCGCGAGCGTGACGGGTGTCGACATTTCGACGACGGCGGTAGACATTGCCAGGAGAAATTGTATTGCAGCCGGTGTGAAGGTGGACATTTTGCAGGGTGATGCCGCCTGCCTGCCGTTCAAGGATGGCAGCTTCGATCTTGTCGTGGCCTATGCATTGACTTCTTTCGTTCTGGATCCACGAGCGGTCAGCGGCGAGTTGCTGCGGGTCCTGAAACCAGGTGGCACTGCCATATTGATGGCCTACAACCGTTGGTCATGGATGGGGCTGTTAGCCCCTTTGCTCGGCGGCCCCGTGGGTCATGCGGATGCACCTTTTTTCAGGCCGGACACGCCCGGAAGCTGGAATCGCCTTTGGGCTGATTTTGCAGAGGTGAGGACCTGGACCGACCGGTTTCCGGCAAAGGTTCCGGGTGGACGTGCGGGTACCAGGATCCTGGCGGGCTTCTGGAAATGGATCCCGGGAAGGCTCACCCGCAATCTGGGGTGGCATCTCCTGACGGTCGCCCAAAAGGCCGGATAATGGACCTCATGAACAAGCAGTCGGCAGCAAGGGCGTATCGTGACAGGGTCGGTTCAGAGTCCTGGCTGGGCTTAGTTCGACACGAGCTGCTGGTCTGCTGGCTGTCCTTGTTGCCGGGTGCTTTGGGCTATCTGCTCCGCCGCTGGTGCTGGGGAGCATTTCTCTTTGCACGCTGCGGTGAGCAGCCGATTTTTGGGCGCAACATCAGCCTGTTTCATCCGAGACGCATGGTGCTCGGGCAGCGGGTTGCCATTGATGATGACTGCCGCCTGGATGCCGAGCATTGCCTGGAGGGCGAGTTCTCCCTGGCTGACGACGTGATCATCAGCAGGGGATCCCTGCTTTCCGCGATGCAAGGCTGCCTCAGGCTTGGGCCTAGGGTTAACGTCGGTGCCGACTGCATCTTTTATTCGGCTGGTGGAATAGAGATTGGCGCAGACACCATGCTCGCGGCCCATTGTTATCTCGGCGGAGGGAGTTACGCCGTCCGCGGCTCCCTCGAGCGACCTATGTCAAGCCAATTGCAACCTGGGCGGGGCCTGGTGATTGAGGAAGACTGCTGGCTGGGAGCCGGTGTAGTGGTCATCGACGGAGTCAAAATCGGCAAGGGCAGCATCATTGCTGCCGGTGCAGTGGTGATTCGCGACGTCGAGCCGTTTTCAGTGATGGCTGGGGTGCCGGCCCGTCGCGTTGGTTTTCGCGGGTCGGTGGAGGCCTGACATGCGCATTGCCGTGATGTTGCGTGCGCTTGATGAGCGTGGCGGC
>JAURMS010000355.1 GCA_030830595.1 Gammaproteobacteria bacterium
AACTATGCGGTGCTGATCGGCGGCATGGCCACTACCATCGGCACTTCCACCAACCTGCTGGTGGTCGGCATCGCCGAGGACCTCGGCGTCCCCACCTTCGGCCTGTTCGACTTCACCCCCATCGTGGCCATCGCAGCCTTGGTTGCCCTGCCCTACCTGTGGCTGGTCGTGCCCCGGCTGCTGCCAGCCCATGCAACAGATGCCAAAAGCCCCTCTCTACTGACCTTCGATGCCGTGCTCGACCTGAAGAAGGAAGGCTTTGCAGACGGTAACGAGTTGCGCGCGATCCTCAAGCGGGCCGACGGCCTGAAGGTGCTCGACGTCATCCGGGCCGGCAAGCAGGTGATGAAACTGCCCACCATGCACCTGCGTGGCGGTGACCGGCTGCTGGTCACGGACACCGCCCAGCGCTTACGCGAGCACGCCGCCGAGATCGGTGCCACGCTGCGCGCTGCCATGCCCAGGGACCCGGGCGATCCCGCCACCCAGGTGCTGGCCCAGGTGCTGGTGACCCAGGAAAGCGAGTTCACCGGCAATCCCACTGGCGTCGCCCGCTTCGTCGACACCCACCGGCTCGGGGTGATCGGCATCCATCGACCGGAGCGGGAGGCCATCATCGATCCCACTACCGCCATCCTCCGCCCCGGCGACGTGTTGCTCGTGCAAGGCCCCGGCGATCGCATCGAGCAGCTCAAGACTGCCGGCGGCGTGCTGGTGCTGGATGCCAACCTGGCCCTGCCCCATAGCCGTAAGGCGCCGGTGGCGCTCGCAATCATGGGGCTGGTGATCTTCCTGGCTGCCACCAAGCTGCTGCCGATGGTGCTGGCAGCCGCCTCCGGCGTGGCGCTTTTAATGCTCACCGGCTGCCTGCGCTGGCAGGAGGCCACCGATGCGCTGGCCTCCAACGTGATCATGATCGTGGTGGCGAGCCTGGCCCTGGGTGAGGCGCTGGAAGTGACCGGCACCATCAGGCGGGCGGGCGAGCTGCTGGCCCTCACCGGCGACTGGATGCATCCGGCTGCCATCATGGCCTGCCTGATGATCTTCATGGCGATGGTGACCAACTTCGTGTCCAACAATGCCGCGGCCATCATCGGCACGCCCGTAGCGGTGGTCATGGCAGCCACCTTGGGCGTGGACCCACGGCCCTTCGTGCTGGCCGTGCTGTTCGGCTGCAACCTGAGCTATGCCACGCCCATGGGCTACCAGACGAACCTGCTGGTGATGTCGGCCGGCGGCTACCGCTTCGCTGACTTCGTGCGGGCCGGCCTGCCTCTGCTGATCCTGATGTGGCTGACGCTCAGCTTTCTGCTGGCAGAGACCTACGACCTGTTCTGAGCTACGGCGGCATCGCCCACGAAGGGATTGGCCCGCCGCTCCTCGCCAAACGTGGACATTGGCCCATGCCCCGGCACAAAGCGGACCTCGTTGCCGAGCGGGAACAGGTTGTCGCGGATCGAACGTATGAGCGTGGCGTGATCGCCGCCCGGAAAATCGGTGCGCCCGATCGAGCCGGCAAACAGGACATCCCCCACGAAGGCCAGCTGCTCGGCCGGCGCGAAGAAGATCACATGACCCGGGGTGTGTCCGGGACAGTGACGCACCTCCAGCACTGATTCACCGAGCCTGACCTCATCACCCTGGTGCAGCCAGCGCGCTGGCTCGAAGCGGCCAGACTGGCCAAGACCAAACATCGCGGCCTGTTGAGGCAGCTGCTCGATCCAGAACAGATCCCCTTCGTGCGGACCCTCGATGGGCAAGGCAAGGCGCTTGGCCAACTCGGCCGCTGCCCCAGCGTGGTCGATATGGGCATGGGTGAGCAGGATTTTTCGCAGCTTGACTCCATGCTGCTCGACCACCGAAAGGATCCGATCGAGGTCACCGCCCGGGTCGATGACTGCGCCTTCCAGGGTCTGGTCGCACCAGATGACCGAGCAGTTCTGGGCAAAGGCAGTGACGGGAACGACGACGGCTCGCAGGGTCATCCCTGCATGTTAACGCGCCGCGCGGTCGGAAAGCTTGGCCACCAGCCGGCCGGCGGCACTCGCCGCGGTCACGATACGCAGCAGGCGCCGCCCCGCGGGTGAGCGGCGCAGGACCAGCATGGCCACGAAAACGGCCGGGGCCGCCAGCGGATGGCCCTTGAGCCGACGCGCCAACCTGAGTCCACGACCCACCCGACCGAGTCCGCTGCGATAGGCGGACATTTCCATGGCGAGTGCCTCGCGCTGCTCCCGGCTGTGCTGCATCAGTGCCAGCCGCTTCGCCGCCAGCGCGTCGATGCGTCGGCTCACGGCGGTGGCCCGAGTGCGTCCCGATCGCGCTGCAACTCCTCGATGGTCCCTGCGAGCAGGCCCGGCCGGCTGCGGAGGCCCGCCCGGACCACCAGCGCCGAGCCCAGCCCGATGACCAGGCAGAGGCCGGTGGCCAGGCCGATCACCAGCAGGCGATGATCCTCCCAGAAGGCCACGATCAGCCAGAAAATGGCCAGCAGCAGGCCGAGCGCCGCTGCGAGCAGCCCCAGCACGGCCCAGAAGACCATGCGCAGGATGCGGGCGGCCTGTTCCTCCACCTCGGTGGCCGCGAGTTCCAGGCGGGTCTGCAGCAGGCCGAGCAGCGTCGCCAGCAGGCTGGTCGGGGACAGCACGGTCAGCGGCGCGAGGCCAACAGGCCCATGATGAAGCCCGCGCCGGCCGCCATGGCCACGGCCGCCCACGGGTTTTCGTGAACGTAGTGGTCGGCATCCCGCGCCCGGGTCCGCAGGTCTTCCTCGATGTCCTGCAACCGCTCGCGGGCCGCCCGGATCGAGCCTTCTGCCCGACTGCGAACGTCCTCGGTCTTCTCGTCAGCGTCGCCTGCGGCCGCCTTCAGCAGGGCCTCGGCATCCTCGACGATGGCGCGAAGGTCGTCCATCAGCTGGCGGGTCTCCTTTTTCGCATGATGCATGGTCGCGTCCTTGTTCTTGACGTGGTTGATCCCGTTCATCCTAGCCATCCCGGGCTGGCTGGCAATAGCGGCTTTCATCAATGCCCCGACCGGCCGGCCCGTGGCGGGGATGTCGTAAACTTGCCCTGTCCACGCAGACAGGAGGCCGCTCCATGCAGTTCCCGACCCACAGCGTCCCAGAAGACTTTGCCGCCTCCGCGGTGGTTAAGGCGGCCGACTACCAGCGCATGCTGGAGCAGGCGGCGAGCGATCCGGAGGCTTACTGGACCGGCATCGCCCGTCGTCTCGACTGGATGCGATTCCCTACCCGGATCAAGGACGTCTCCTATGCGCTGGAGAACTTCCATATCCGCTGGTACGAGGACGGCGAGCTGAACGTGGCGGTCAACTGCCTGGATCGACACCTGGCGACCCGGGCCGACAAGACCGCGCTCTTGTTCGAAGGCGATGAGCCCGGTCATTCGAGCGCCATCTCTTACCGCGAACTCTACGAACGCACCTGCCAGCTGGCCAACGGCCTGCGCGAGCTCGGCATCGGCAAGGGCGACCGGGTGACGATCTACATGCCTATGGTGCCCGAGGCAGCCATTGCCATGCTGGCCTGCGCCCGGGTGGGCGCCATCCATTCGGTGGTCTTTGGTGGCTTCT
>JAURMS010000356.1 GCA_030830595.1 Gammaproteobacteria bacterium
CGACCCGAGGTCTGGATGTGGTACTTGAGCATCTGGCTGCGCTCGTTGCCGCCATACAGGTTGCGGATGGCCTTGGCCCAGATGCGGCGAGCGACGCGGCCGATCACCGAGTACTCGGGATCGACGCCGTTGCTGAAGAAGAAGCTGAGGTTGGGAGCGAAGTCGTCGATCTCGAGCCCGCGGCTCAGGTAGTACTCGACGATGGTGAACCCATTGGCGAGGGTGAAGGCCAACTGGCTGATCGGATTGGCCCCCGCCTCGGCGATGTGATATCCCGAGATCGACACGGAGTAGAAATTCCGCACGCCGTGGTCGATGAAGTACTGCTGGACGTCACCCATCATGCGCAGGGCGAACTCGGTGGAGAAGATGCAGGTGTTCTGGGCCTGGTCCTCCTTGAGGATGTCGGCCTGCACCGTGCCGCGCACCGCCGCCAGGGCCTCGGCCTTCAGGCGGGCGTAGGTGTCCGCATCCACCACCTGGTCACCGGTCACGCCCAGCAGACCCAGCCCGAAGCCGTCGTTGCCGGCCGGCAGTTCGCCGCGATAGCAGGGTCGCTCACGACCGGCATAGAGTTCGTCGATGCGCCGCTGGGCCGCCTCCCAGCCGCCGGTTTCCCGGAGATGACGCTCCACCCGCTGGTCGATGGCCGTGTTCATGAACATCGCCAGGATCATCGGTGCAGGACCGTTGATGGTCATGGACACCGAGGTGGTCGGGGCGCAGAGGTCGAACCCGGAATACAGCTTCTTCATGTCGTCGAGCGAGGCGATCGAGACCCCGGAGTTGCCGATGCGGCCGTAGATGTCAGGCCTCCGGTCCGGATCCTCGCCGTACAGGGTGGTGGAGTCGAAGGCCGTGGAGAGCCGGGCCGCGCCGTGCCCACCCGCAAGGTAATGGAAGCGACGGTTGGTGCGCTCCGGCGCACCTTCGCCGGCGAACATCCGGGTGGGATCCTCGTCCTCGCGACGGTAGGGATAGAGGCCCGCCGTGTAGGGATAGGCTCCGGGCAGGTTTTCCAGCATCAGGAAGCGGAGCAGGTCCGCCCAACCCTGGTAGCGCGGCACCGCGATCTTCGGGATCCGCTGATGGGACAGGCTGGTGGTGTAGTTCTCGCCGGTAACCGCCCGGCCTCGCACCTGGTAACTGTAGGTCTCGTCGGTGGCCTGCTTCGCGCGCCCGGGCCAGGCCTTGAGCAAGCCGAGACCCTCGGCGCCAATGCCGTCCAGGGCGTCGTTATAGCGCCGCCGCAGCTTGGCGACGCTGCCCTCTTCCTCCAGGGCTGATTCCGGGTAGCGGTCGAGGCTGGCCGGCAGCAACGGATCTTCCAGTGCCTGCAGGGCACCCCAGGTGGCCTGCGCCCGCGCGGCGGCCTCCGCCGCCTGCTCGATTGCGGTATTCAGTCGACGCCCGCCCTCGGCGA
This sequence comes from Gammaproteobacteria bacterium, assembly GCA_030830595.1. Lineage (GTDB taxonomy): Bacteria > Pseudomonadota > Gammaproteobacteria > Steroidobacterales > Steroidobacteraceae > SG8-30. The sequence goes on from JAURMS010000356.1 coordinate 1,424, forward strand.
TTTCAGCGAGGTAGCGCACCCGCTCAGCCGGAATGACGGCCTGACGCCGCGGTTCGCCCAGCGGCGCCAGCCCCTCGGGCTGCCAGGGTTTCAGGCCACCCCACTTCTCCTGCAGCCTGTCGCAGAGGGCAGCAAACAGGCTGTTGACCCCCGCATCGTTGAACTGACTGGCAATGGTCGGAAACACCGGCAGGCTGGCCGGATCGGCGTGGAACAGCTTGCGATTGCGGGCCACCTGCTTGCGCACGTCACGCAGGGCATCCTCTGCGCCGCGCTTTTCGAACTTGTTCAAAACGATGAAGTCGGCGAAATCCAGCATGTCGATCTTCTCGAGCTGGCTGGCCGCCCCGTACTCGCTGGTCATCACGTACAGCGACAGGTCGACGAGGTCGACGATCTCGGTGTCGCTCTGGCCGATGCCGGCAGTCTCCACCACCACCAGGTCGAACCCGGCCGACCGGAGCAGCTGGACCGTGTCGGCCAGCACCGCACTGGTGGCCAGATGGGCCCGGCGGGTCGCCAGCGAGCGCATGAACACCTGCTCGTTCACCAGCGCATTCATGCGGATCCGGTCGCCCAGCAGGGCACCGCCAGACCGCCGCCGGGTGGGGTCCATGGCCACCACGGCCACCTTGCGCTCCGGAAAGAACCTGACCAGGCGGCTCAGGAGTTCGTCGGTCAGCGAGGACTTGCCCGCCCCACCGGTGCCGGTGATGCCGATGACCGGTGGGCGGTTGAGGGTACGGCCGGCGGTAGCCCTGATCCGCGCCATGTGGGGCTCGTCCTCGCCAGCCTCCAGCACCGAAATCAGCCTGGCCAGGCCGATCGGGTCGTCGCAGGACGGCGTAGCGTCCCCAGCCACCGGCTTGGGCCAGGCCCTCACCCGGCTGAAGACGTCCTCGATCATGCCCTCTAGGCCCAGGCGCAGGCCGTCGTCCGGGGTGTAGATTTTTTCGATTCCGTACGCTTCCAATGCCTCGACTTCGTGCGGGGCGATGGTGCCGCCGCCGCCGACCACTACCCGGATATGCTCGGCGCCCATCTCCCGCAACATGTCCACCATGTAGCGGAAGTACTCGTTGTGCCCCCCCTGGTAGCTGCTGACGGCGATGCCATCGGCATCCTCCTGAATGGCAGCACGGACGATGTCAGCGACGCTCCGGTTGTGTCCGAGATGAATGACCTCGGCCCCGTGGGACTGCAGGATGCGGCGAATGATGTTGATGGCCGCGTCGTGGCCATCGAACAAGGACGCGGCACTGATGAAGCGCAGCGGGCTGTGCTGGGACCGGGCCTGGGGTGCTTCCGTCGCTTGCTGGGAGGCGGCGTTCTTCATCTCACACCTTTTCGAGGAATGAACTACAACTTAATGTTAAAAAACGGTATTGATTTAAAATCCTACTTAGGAGTAGGATCAAGTTCAAAGTATGTCTGCTCGTTCTCCCTCTCGTCAACTGGCGCAGGCCTGGCCTTCCAGACGCCATCGCGACCATGCCAGCAAGCGCGATGCCATCATCCTCGCGGCGGCGAGGGCGTTCTCCCGGCAGGGCTTTCATCAGACGTCGCTGGACGCCATCGCACGCGAACTGGGCATCTCCAAGCCCACGGTCTACTACTACGTCCAGAACAAGGAACAACTGCTGTTCGAGTGCTTTCGCGCCGGACTGGCCGTCATCGAAGATGGTTTGAGAAAAGCCGAAACCATGCCGGTCAGCGGCCGCGAGCGACTGGAACTGGTCATTCGGCACTACGTGCGGGCCGTGGCATCAGACTTCGGCTGGTGCATGACCCGCGCGGAGGACCAGGACCTGGGCCGAGAACTGGGCGGTCACATCCGTCAGCTGAAGGCCGGCATCGACCGCGGCCTGCGGGCCTTGATCGAGTCTGGAATTGCCGATGGATCAATACTTTGCAAAGAACCCAAGATGGCCGCCTTCGCCATGGCCGGGGCCTGCAACTGGATCGCGCACTGGTATCGCGAAAACCAGCCGCTCACCGTCGA
>JAURMS010000357.1 GCA_030830595.1 Gammaproteobacteria bacterium
CCTCGAAGTACGCGAGGCGCTCCGCGTCGCCATCGCAGAGGATCAGATCGTCACCATCGAGGTCAGCGGGAGTCCGCCCGAGGTGGGCAAGCGCGGCCTCTACATCTGCGGACTGGAGGGCGACCCGGCTTTTCCGCGCCATCTCCAGGCGGAGCCGGTGGTAGTTCTTCTGGCGACCCATCGCTCGGTCAAACGCCGAGAGATTGGGGTAGCGAGTGAGGATGTAGGCCAGGAGCCGGCCCTTTTGGCGCTCGGTTAGCATGACTGTATATACCTCGGCCGCTTGATGCGGTCAAGAAAATAGTTTGAGTCGGGGCAAAGACTACGATGGAAGCCGCTTCCCGAGGCGCCAGGTGAACTCGTTGGGCCCGCCGCGCACCCACTTCAGGGGGCTGAGGTCCGGCAATTCGAGCCAGCCGAGCAGCTCTCGGCCGTCTTTGGTGAGGCTCGGCCGATCGTGCCCGGTGACGTAGCCCTGGAGCTGGAGGCGGCGCACATCTGCCGCTGACCCTCCGTGCCGGTAGACCGTGGCGAGCGAGCACCCGCCATCGGTGGCGCGGAGGATGGGGGCATCCTTGGCCCTGACCGCCTCCTCATGCGAATCGAAATCTGCACGAGTCCAGTCGAGGAAGGCGAGGAGGTAGGTCACCTCGGCGTCCGTCATCGGGACTGGGTCGCCCATGGTCGGGGACGGATCGAGCCTGCGCCGGTAGTAGTTTGGATATCGCTTTGCCGCTCGATCAAGGGCCTTGAGCGAATCGAATTTGAGGTAAACGATCGAGAGGAGTCGGGCGCGTTGGGAGTCGGTCATGGGAGCCTCGTGATGGTGATGCCGGCAAGCGTGACATTAATGAATGTGGCGGTGCTACAGTCTGTGTCTGTGAGGGTGGCGTTGGTGAGATCGGCATGGGCGAGGCGGGCGCGGGTGAAATAGGCGCGGGTGAGATTGGCGCCGGTGAGATCGGCGCCGGTGCAATAGGCGCGGGTGAGGGTGGCGCCGGTGAGGTCAGCCTCTGCGAGCTTGGCGCTGGGGAGGTAGGCGCCGATGAGGACGGCACAATAGAGTCGCGCGCCGGTGAGGTCTGCATAGGCGAGGTCAGCGCCGGAGAGTCGTGCGCCAGCAAGATCGGCGCCGGCGAGATTGGCCGCGACCAAATCAGCGCCAGTAAGGTCCGCTCGAACGGGCGCCGCGCCCGCCGGGTCGTGGCGGCACTCCCCGTAGGTGTCACGCACCCACGCCTGATGAGGCGCGTACCATGCATGGGCTGCGAGGTGCGGGGGAATCGGAGTCATAGGGCCTCCTGGATAGTGGTCAGGATCGGAGAGCGGCGAGGATCTCGGAGCGGGGGGCAGCAGACGCGAAAGACGGCATCCGGCGGCCATTCCTCCATAGGAGGACCGTGGCGGCGCTGGAGACCGACATAGAGCCCCTGCCTCCTCCGAGCCGACAGGCCCACCCGGCCACACAGCAGGGCGTTCCGCACTCCGATGGCATACCCTCGCCCCACCGGCTCTGGTCGTGCAGCTCGGGATGGGCCTCGATCTGCTCGGCGACCAGGCGCCGGAGCTCCTCCGGGGTGTGGGTGGGCACCGGGAGTCCGATGGCGCCGGTGAGGTCTACGCCGGTGAGATCGGCTCGGGTGAGATCGGCCCCGGTGAGGTCTACGCCGGTGAGATCGGCATAGGCGAAGCTGGCGTAGACGAGGTCAGCGCCAGCGAGTTTGGCGCCGATCAGGTCGGAATCGGAAAGGTCCGAGTTGACCAGGCAGGCGCCGGTAAGGTCGATATCATCCAGGTATAGGCTCGACAGATCCTCGCCGATTAGACGAGCACGGACTGGTTCGGCGCCCGCCGGGTCGTGGCGGCACTCCCCATAGGTGGCGAGCACCCATGCTTGATGAGGCGCGTACCATGCATGGGCTGCGAGGTGAGCGGGGATGGGGGTCATGGGGGTCATGGGAGCCTCGTGGTGCGGAGGTAGCGGATCAGATCGAGCGCGGCGGAAAGCGCCTCCTCCGCCTGATGTGCGCGGAGCTTGGCCGCCTCTTCGCGGCGGTGAGCGGACTCGGTGAGGTCGCGCTCTGCGGCGAGCTGCCGGCGAAGCTCCTGCACTTCGGTCGGGGTGGCCTCCACGAACTGCGGAGCTGCCTTGGGCGTCACAAGCGGGCCCACCTCGACCTCTGAAGGTGGCGCTGCCACCTCGGTCAGTGCTGGCCGAATCGCGGCCTCCTGGCCGAGGGTGTAGACCGCGACCGCGCCGCCATCCCAGTCTACCTCGACGCACGGCCCGCCCGTGATTGAACTCCTGCCGACCGTGGAGACATTCCCGAGCCTGCCCGCGTTCGGGCCGCTGGCCACCACCACCCGGTCCCCCTCCCGGTAGGAGTCGAGCGGTGCAGGCTCGGGCTCGGGCGCCGATTCCGTGGCCGTGGATGCCTCCAGGAGCGCCGCCTCGGGCTCGGCCTGGGCGGCTGGCCGCTGTCCTGTGCCCTCGCACTGGGGGCGGCCGTGGGCGCGCATGGTCCCTGCATCGGGGCCGGTCATGCGGATCGCCTGATCCTGCCCGCAGATCGGGCAGGTGGCTCGACTGGATTCTGTTCGTGGCATTTTCTCTCCTTTCGGTGCCGAAAACTGCCCGCCTCGCAACCACGAGACGACCAGTTTTCGAGATCGAGGGGGAGCCCTCGGCCCGGATGGACCGAGGGCGGTGAATCTACGACCAGAAGGTCGAGATCCCGGCCTTCGCGCTGGTCTTGATCTTCATTTTCGCCTCTGTCTGCCCGGAATTGGGCAGTCCGCCATCGTCGTGCGATGGCGCACTGACCGACCCCGAGTTGCCCGGATACCGCCGGGCTCGGTGAATGGGGTCAGACAGCGCAGCAGCGGACGACGATCGGGGCCGCGCCGGGGCGGGTGACCGTGACATCGAGGCGCCCGGTGCGCCCGGTCCCGTAAGCCGTAGCCTTGAGGGCGGCCCAGGCGGCACGGCTGCCCTGCTCCGAGGTAGCGGCGACGAACATGGTGGAGCCGGCGAGGATGTTACGGGCGGTGGTGGTGTCGTAGGTCATGGTCTTCTCCTCGGGGCGGCTTGGTTGTTGTTCCGCCCTGGTGGTATGTATATACCGTGCCCCATTTAGCCGGTCAAGCGGCGTCACCAAAAAAAGTTTAACCTCGTCGAAAAGGCGCACCATGACACCACAATCCGCGCTCTCCTCCCGAATCGAGGCCGCCATCAATAGAGCGGAGGCCGCCCCAGGTTCGACACCAGCTCAGCAGGCCGCCAGGCTACGGGCCCTCCTCGTGGCACTGAGGGCAGCCCTCCAGGCAGAGGCGCCCGAGGCTCCCCTCTCCTCGTGGAGCCGGCTCGACAGGATGATCGAGGAAATGGGGCGAACGGCCGAGAATGGCGGCCCGAACGTGTGAATATCCGGCACTAACTTTTTTTGCTGTCGCTATTGACCGGGCTACAGCAGGGGGCTAATGTATAGACATGAACGGCGGGCAACCAACCAACCCGCCGAACCGGAGGCCCCCATGACTCGCTCCGATCTGCTCCGCGCCGCCAACAGCGCCAGCCTCCGCCCCTGCACGATCACCCAGGCGATCGACGCCGGGCTTCGGCACTCCCCCATCCTGCTTGACCTCGCCGGGTCCCGTGGGTGGCCTCACGGTGGAGTCGTAATCTACACCTGCTCTACCGATTGGAGCGGCGGAACTCCGCGCCGATACGGCCAATTCTGGGCAGTCTGTGGGCATGAGAGCCGAGGAAAGGTATCCTGGTATCGAGCGCACCTCGGCAACACGGTCGCCCTCGATCTCCCCGACCGCACAGAGGACGAGCGCGCCGCCATCCTGGCCGCGCTCCCGCTCCAGTCCTGAATGGGGTGCCCGATGGCCACTGCCTCCTACCTACTCGCTCACCTCCCGGCCGGGCCCCTCGTGGGCCTCGTGGTCGGCGTCGCTATCCTCGTGGTCCTGGTGTGGCCGAGGTCGCGACCGCCGCTCAGTGGATGATCGCCATGTCTGACTCCTCGTCGTCCGCCTCTGCCACCTCGGCCGCGCTCTGAGCCTGAAGGAGCGCCAGCGCCTCCCTGTACACCGAGCCTGCAAGGGGCCCCTCGGGATCGAGAAGCCGCCGGACGATGATCAGGTCCTCGTGGATTGACAGCAGAGTTCGTGCCATCAGCCGGACCAGCGCCGCCTGCACCTTATCCACGGCGGCTGCCCGCCTCGGAGCGCGCCAGCTGAAAAATCTCCTTGAGTTCCACCAGGAGGCCGAGCCGAGTCTCGATCGCAGCGATCTTCGGCGCCACCCCTCGATCGCGCGCATCCATCTCTCGAATCTGCTCTTTCAGATCGTCGAGCCGGCGCGACAGTTCTGTGATCTGCGCCTGTTGATCCGCGATCCTCGGGTCCGGGCCCGCTGTCGCCGTCGGCTCTCGCTCCGACAATTGGCGCCGAATGACCTGATACAGCAGCGCCATAGCCATGATTAACGCCGCTCCGAGCGGGCTAAAGTCCTTCGCCAGCGCAAGCGCCTCAGTCACGACGGGCCGCCCTGTGCCAGCCCCAGGCCACGAGGAGCCCGATGGCGACCACCATGGCCAGCAGTTCCGCAGCTCGGCCGGCCTCACTCACGGCAAATCTCGACGGTCACCGCGTGACCCGCCGCAATCCACTCACTCACCCTGTCGCGAATCCATTTGCACGCGACCCCAGACCGAATGACCCGCCCCGTCGCGGCGTCGCGCTTCATCCCGAACAGCAGGCATCCCTCGGTATCAAGCTGCGAGTTGCCAGAATGAATCTGGATATGCTGGAATCCAGGCACATCGATCAACTCGGGAGTTTTCGGCCCGTGCTTCGGACTGTCGTAGAGGCGCAGCTTGTACCGCCCGATCGGGATTGCGGTCTTGCCCTTCACTTTGCGCGCCGGGTCCTCCTCGACTCGTCGGTCAACGTCCTCG
>JAURMS010000358.1 GCA_030830595.1 Gammaproteobacteria bacterium
GTCACCACACCATTGCCCAGGATCGCGCCTCCAGCGTGGTCTATGGTATGCCGGCCGCCGCGGCCGAGCTGGGCGCCGTCGTGGAGGTCCTGCCGCTTGGCAGGATCGCCGCGCGAATCAGTCATTTTTGCCAGGAGCGAGTCATATGAGCGATACACGGGCCATTCGGGTGCTGCTGGTGGATGACCAGCGCATGATCGGCGAGGCGGTGAGGCGCCTGGTGGTGGACGAGCCGGGACTCGTCTTCGAGTACTGCCAGAAACCGGAGGAGGCCATGGCCAAGGCAGAGTCCTTTCGGCCGACCGTCATCCTGCAGGACCTGGTGATGCCGGGCGTGGAGGGTCTCTCGCTGGTCGATGCCTATCGCGCCCATCCGGAACTGCGCCACGTGCCCACCATCGTGCTCTCCAGCAAGGAGGAGCCGGTGGTCAAGGCCGAGGCCTTCGCGCGTGGCGCCAACGATTACCTGGTCAAGTTGCCCGACAGGATCGAGTTGCTGGCGAGGATCCGCTACCACTCGACCGGCTACAATCTGCTGCTGGAACGCAATGCGGCCTTTGCAGCGCTGGCGGAGAGTCAGCGGGCGCTCGCGGCGGAACTGGCTGAAGCTGCGGAGTATGTGCGCTCACGCCTGCCCGCCGCCCAGGAGGGCTCGATCGGCGTCCGTTGGGATTTCGAGTCCTCGACGTCCCTCGGGGGTGACGCCTTTGGCTATCACTGGGTGGATGATGAGCATTTCGCGGCTTATGTGCTGGACGTCTGCGGCCACGGGGTCGGTGCCGCGCTGCTGTCCGTCTCGGCCATGAATACGCTGTCGGCCCGGGCGCTGCGCAACATCGACTTCCGCGAGCCCGACCAGGTGCTGGCCGGGCTCAACGAGGTGTTCCCGATGGAGCAGCACAACAACATGTACTTCACCATCTGGTATGGCGTCTTCCGTCCGGCCGACCGGAAGCTGAAGTTCGCGACAGCCGGGCATCCCCCTGCGCTGTTGTTCCCGCCTGGCACGCGCCAACCAGGCCGCCTGATTGCCAACGCACTGCCCATCGGGGCCATGGAGGGCGTGGAGTACCCCGTGGGTGAGGCCGAGGTACCGGCGGGCAGTCGCCTGTACCTGTTCAGCGACGGGGTATACGAAGTGCGCAAGACCGATGGCAACGAGATGGTGCTCGACGACTTCATCGACCTGGTTGCCGACCCACAACCTGCGGGGCCTGCCGGCATCGGTGGCGTGCGCAAGGCGGTCGCCTCGCTGCAGGGCCGCGACACGTTCGATGACGATTTCTCCCTGATGGAACTGACCTTCGCCTGAGTTTGTTACAGAAATATTATTGTTTCCCTCCTCCTGCTGAGCGGCCAGAATCCCGGCGTGGTCAACGACGCGCCTGAAATCCTGCTGAACGCCCTCGCCGGTCTTGGACTGTTCTTCGTGGGCGTCAAGATGATCGGCCGCAACTTGTCGGGGCTGGTCAGCGACCAGATCAGGGCGAGGATCCGCCGGGCCAGCCAGAACACCTGGCTGGCGGCCGTATTCGGCACCGTCACCGGCTTCGTCACCCAGAGCGGACGAACGACCTCGTTCATCATGGCTTCCTTCGTGCAGGGCGGGTTCATCGACGTGCGCCATGCCGTGCCGGTCGCGCTGTGGTCCAACCTCGGCTGTACCCTGATCATCACGGCCGCAGTGTTTCCCATCCACCTGTTTGCGCTGTTCCTGCTCGGCGTCACGGGGGCCTGCATCGCCTTCGAGCGTCCGCGACCCCTGCAGGGAGCAGCCAACGCCGTGTTCGGGCTCGCACTGATGCTGTTCGGTCTCAAGATGATCTCCTCCTCGGCAGGTTCCCTGACCGGAATCGGTGGCTTCGTATCGCTGATGGGTGCCGTCAATGCCTCCCTGATCAATGCCCTGCTGGCAGGCCTGGTGCTGACCGTCATGGCCCAGTCGCACATGTCCATCATCCTGATCGTGGTGACCTTCGCCAATGGTGGGCTGCTGGAGTTTCAGCCCGCCGTCATGGCGGTGCTCGGTGCACACCTCGGCTCCAGCGTGATCACCTGGTTGACCGGGGTGAATTTCAGGGGCGAACCGCGGCAGGTGGTGGTGGCCCAGATGCTCTACAACATCATCGGCGTCCTGTTGATGGGACTCCTCCTGGGGCTGGATTGGTTCATCGCCGGGCCCCATGGCCTGATCCAGTCGCTGACGGAACAGCTCGGAGCCTCCCTCGGGTTGCAGGTCGCGGCGGTGGCGCTCGCCCTCAACCTGCTGACGCCCGCCGCGATAGGCGCGGCGCTGCCGGTCATCCTGCCCATGATCCAGCGATGGTCCCCGGCAACCCGGGACGAGGAGCTCTCGAAGCCGAGGTACCTCCATGAGGAGGCCAGCGAGTCGACGGCCGCCATGCTCATGCTGGCGGAACGCGAGCAGCTCCGGCTCCTGCGCCGTCTCCCCGAATACCTGGAACTGGCACGGGTGGCCGACCCTGGCCAGGCGGCCGAGCTGGCATCCCGTCATGCCGCTTTCCAGAGCGTCCACCGTGCCATCGAGGCTTTCCAGGCTCGCCTGGCTGCGCGCAACCTGTCGCCGGAACTTACCGAGTGGCTGGTCCGTCAGCAGCGCAGGGAAGAGCTGCTGGCCGGACTGGAGGAAGTCTGCCGCGACCTTGCCGGGGTGAGTGGCGATGGGTCCGCCCTGGCAGGCATGCGCTCGGCCATGGTCGAGTCGCTGGATGCCATGGTGCTGACGGCCATCAGCGGCTTCGAGCAGGAGGATCGCGAGGAACTGGACATGCTCGCGACGATGACTGAGGACCGCGGCCCTATGATGGAGGCGATGCGGCGTCGATACCTGGCCGGCGGGGTCAACCTGAGCGACAGCGAGCGCATCGAAGTGCTCAGGCTGACCAGCCTGTTCGAGCGGGCCGTCTGGTGCATCCGGCGTTTCGGCGCTGCCGCGATGCTTGATCGGGCAGACGCCGGCGGTGAAGAGGTGCTAGCCTGAAGGCAGCCAGGTCTAAGAGGGTATCGTCATGAGCGAACAGAGCGGCTGCATCCGTCCCGACGACTTCACCTGGGACCAGTATCCGGATCCCCATCAGCGACCAACGACTCCGGTCAGGATCCTCAGGAGCGCGGAGCCCTTCCTGATCGAAGCCGACTTTCCTCCGGATTTTCATGCCGGCCTGCACTGGCATCCCCACGACACCATTTACCTGATGACGGCGGGCGAGATGCGCATCGGCGAGGAGGGTAGCTTCGGCCCCGGCAGCCTGCGCTGGGTGAAGGCTGGCCATGCCTACGGTCCCGAGGAAGCAGGCCCGGAGGGCACCCGCTTTCACCTGTTCAGCCTCGGCGGCGAGATCGGCCTGAACTGGGCCGACCTGTACGACGTGCCGGAGCCATTGACCGACAGGCTGACCGGATTCAGTGCGCCGGCCGGTCGGCGCGACCTGGCCAGCGCGCCGCTGTGGAGGCCGGGGCAGGCAGGGCCCAGCCGCGCAGACATGCCCGACGAGGGACCGCTGGTCTTCAGGCTGCAACTGGATCCGACCGCAGCACCTGCGGAGATCGCCTTCCCGTTCCCCTGGATGTGCTTCGTGACCGCAGGTCACCTCGATGTAGACGGAGTCGGCAGGGTGGGGGCCGGCGAATTCTATTGGGCCAGGGCAGGGGTTGGCCGTCTTATGGCGGCGGGCCCCACGGGCGCCAGCGGGGTGGTGATTTCGACCGAGGCCCTGCCCTAGGCTGCAGCCTCGCTGTAGCGCAAGGCGCGCCCAAGTCGAGTCTTGCCCACCGCTGGTGTGAAGCGCTCCCCGTCCCAGGCCAGCTGGCCTCCTACGTAGACCTGGCGGACTACGCCGTCTGAGCGGTTGACCAGCTGTTCATGCTGGTAGTCGTCGCGCCAGATGAAGCGATGTGAAGCCTCGGAGTCGTAGGCCGCCAGTGCGCGGGGGTCAATGACCGCCAGGTCGGCCACGTCCCCGAGCTCGATCCGGCCGGCCTCGACGCCCATCAGTTCGGCAGGTTCGCGTGTCAGCCGCCGCACCTGGCTGGCAACCCGGTCCATCCCTTCCTGCTGCGCCAGCTGCAGGCAACGCAGGTTGCAGTCATAGAAAGCCATGTTGGTCAGGTGCGCCCCGGAGTCGTTGAACCCAGGCAGGATCTGCGGATGGTTCAGCAACTCGCGAACGATGGCGGGATCGCGATTGGCCGATACGGTCCACCAGCGCAGCCCGAGGTCGAAGCGATGGAACAGGTACAACATGAAACCCGCTTCCTCGCCGGCATCGGGCGGCGCCGCGGCAAACACCGACGCCTCGTCGGCATCGCGGGCCAGGGCAGGATCGTCGCGCCACGCCCGCAGTCGCCCGAACACGGACTGAAAGCTCTCTCCTGACCACGGCACGGGGCACCCTGAGTAAAAAAACATCTGGTCCAGCGCGCGATCAAAGGCCATGGTCTCCAGGCGCAGCCGCCGCTTGAGTCCGGCCAGTCCGCCCTGCTTGCCGGTCATCCACATGCGGCTGAAGCGCTGGCGGAAGGCAGAATCTTCGAGCAACCGCCGCCTGCCTTCACGGTCATCCAGGTCCAGCAGGTTCAATTCGCGCAGGGCAGGGATTTCCTCTGCCAGGGGATTGACGGGGCCGTCCCAGTAGACCCTGAACGGGGCCGCCAGGGCCTGAAACCTGAAGTGCCCTCCGACGAGCCGGGAGTTCAGCAGTCGTGTCAGGGTGGTGCCGAGACGACGGATGTTGCGGTTGCTGGCAATGTCGAGTGCGGCCACGGCCGTGATCTTCAGGGGCTTACCGAACAGCCGGCCGCTGCTCAACAGGAAGTTGCGGACCGCCTGCAGGGGGTGGTCCTTGGGTGGTGTGGCCTGCCAGAGTCGACCGTGGCGCCTGAGAATCGCGGTCAGGCGCTTCAGTTCGCCGTAACCCGCCCACTGGGAAGGAATCTTGGTCTGGCGGTGCGGATCCTCGGCCAGGAAATGGAAGGGCAGGGCATCGGTGGAGAAGCCTACATAACCTTCCTGCATGGCCTGTTCCAGCAGGGCTTCCATGGACTCGAGTTCGGCTGTCCCGGGTTCACGGGTGACCGAGCCACGCAGCCCCATCACCTCTGCCCTGAGCATGGAATGGGGAATCATCGGGACCACGTTGGCCCCCAGGGCGAGCTGGTCGAGGTGCCGAAGGTAGTCGGCAGAGGTCGTCCAGGTCGCCCGGTCGGCGACCTTGCGGAGCACGTGTTTGGGGACGTTCTCCACGCGGGCGAAACAGTCCACCAGCGGATCCTCGCCGTTACGCCGCTGGTTACCGAAGGCCAGTCCGAGCGAGCAATTGGCCATCAGCACCGTCGTGGTGCCATGCCGCAGGACCTCGCCGAGACCTGCATCGATCTCGGCTTCGAGGTCCAGATGCGTATGCAGGTCCACAAGGCCGGGCGTTACCCAGCAGCCGCCGACATCGATGACCCGCTCGGCTCTCGATCGATCGAGAGCCCGGCCGCGGCACTGGATACGGCCGCCGCCGATGGCCACGTCCTCGATGACGGGCTGGGCACCGCTGCCGTCGATGACCAGGCCCCCGGTCAGCAGGATGTCCCAACGGGCTTCCATGGCGAGTCCCCCTCGATTCCGGAAAATGTTGACGGCGATTTTACATAGGATACCCGCGGGGCCGTTCGCGGAGTACTGATTCACACTTCGACATACGCAGTTTCCCCTATATTGGCTGCGGGGAATGTGCAAGCGTTCACTCGCCCCGTATCGACAGTCCAGGCCGAAGGTCGGCCCTGGCAACGAAACGGGAGACGAGAGTGAGATTTCTGACGCTGGTTGTTGCTGCCCTGTCCTTGACCTGTTCCGCCGTCACTTCCGCCGCACCTGCGCCGCGGGCTGCGGCCCTGATCCTCGACCGTGCCCCGGCCCGCGCAGCAGCGCTCCCGGCGCGTGCACTGCCCGCCTCGGGCGTGGAGGGCCGCTTCAATTCCGCCGCGTTGGACGCGGGTCGCATTGCCCTGCCGCTCGCCGACGGTCGAGTGGCGGTTGCGGTGCGCCAGCATGAGTTCGTCGGCCGACGGGGCGAGCGCAGCTGGCTAGGCCAGTTCGAGGGCCAGCCGGGCAGCCTGTTCTCGGTGACCAGCTATCGCGGGAATGTCCACGGATTCATGCATCGCGGCGCCGAGGTCTATGAAATCGAGTCCATCGGTGGCGGGCGCGTCCGGTTCTATCGGGTCGATGACGCCTCATTCGCTCCCGAAGGAGATCCGCAGGCGAGTTCCTCGACGGCCATTGCCGATGGCAGCCTGCCGGTTGCCGCTGCCAGCGCTGGCGAGCCCGTCACCCAGGACCTGCTGGTCGTCTACACGCCTGCGGCGGTCAGCTGGTCGGGCGGAGAGGCCAACCTGCAGACGAGGGTGGTCAATGCGATCGCCGCTGCCAACGCGGGCTACCAGAACAGCGAGGTCGGCATCCACCTGAACCTGGTGGGCATGGCGGTCACCCAGTACCAGGAGACCGGCTCGATGCAGGACGCACTCGCCCGTTTGCGCTCGACTACCGATGGCTACATGGATGACGTACACGCCCTGCGTGATGCCCTCAATGCGGACCTGGTCGCACTGGTGACGCTTGACACCGACTATTGCGGTTACGCCTACATCAACCCGGACGCCACCGGCGCCTTCAGCGTGGTGCTGCCCACCTGCTTCAGCAGCCACACGCTGGCCCATGAGATCGGCCACATCCAGGGAAATGCCCACGATCAGGGCAACGCCAAGGGCAGCCCTGGTGCCTTTGCCTACTCCTACGGCTACCGCACCTGCGACCATCCGGAACTGGCCAACGGGCAGAGCTTCCGCACGGTCATGTCCTACAGCTGCACTGGCGAGCGCGTGAACTATTTTTCAAACCCACGCGTGCTGTTCAACGGGGCTGCACAGACCGGTATCGATCACGACCTCGACCCCCGCCAGGCCGCCGATAATGCCCGATCGATGAACCAGACGGCGCCGCTGGTCGGGGCGTTCCGGGGCGGCGCTGCCGCGCCGCCGGCCGCTCCGACCGTCCTGAGCGGCGTGGCAGTCTCCTCCAGCCGTATCGACCTGAGCTGGGTGGATAACGCCCATGACGAGTCTGGCTATCGGCTGGAGCGAGCCACCACGGGCGACTATGCGGTGGTGGCCACGCTGCCGGCAGGTGCCACCTCTTTCAGCCACACCGGCCTGGAATCGGGCCAGTCTTACAGCTACCGAGTCGTAGCCTTCAATGCAGCCGGCAATTCCGGCTATTCGAACGCGGTGCTGGTGAGCACGCCCGTCGCCTCGCCTGCGCCGGATGCTCCCGCTCCCGCCAGCGTGAGCTGGAATCCAGCCAGCGCGACAGCCACCGTGACCTGGATGGATGTCTCGCATGAGGATTCCTACGAGGTGGTCCGTGACACCTGGCACCCCAAGCGGGCGGCCTGGACCTCCACGGTCACCATGGTGGTGGGCGCCGACCTGAGCACTCTCGCCGACGAACTGTCCTCCGGCACCTACCGATACCGGGTCAGGGCGCTGGGAAGCGGGGGGGACTCGGCCTTCGCGGCGGTGTCCTGTTCAGGGGTGTCGGGTTGTGGTGCAACAGCTGGAGCTGGCGCCACGGCTTTTACGGTGTCGGTTGGGTCGTCGGGCAGGAAGTGGTAGGCGTCTGTTTCAAGGCTTCTTATCGCGACCCTTTATGTAGTACGTAAATTTCTGGATCGCCTGAACGGAACCTACACTCAACATCCAAAGGCAATCGAACGGCTGCGGGCTATCCGTTACGCATCGGTTGAGGAGATCAATGTCCTGGATAATGCTTCTAGCGATGGGTCCTTGCCCATCTTGGAAGGTTACGGTCGCGAACTGGACACATATGGTGCCGACCCAAATCGGATCGCTATAGTGCATCCGCGTATTGTGAGCGAGACCGACCCGACGCTAATTGAATACCACGGGACCAGCGTGCACTTTTTAGGGGTTGGCGGCGTGTATCTCGGTGATTTGAGCGCATCTTCGGTCTCTGCCTGTACTGGCGTTATTGCCGCTGGCTGCGGTAGTCTACTCAGAAGTGCTCACCCTTATCCGCTTTTGGCAGCCTGAAGAGGTCACCGCGGCGGTACAGGTCTGGGAAAAAATTCGGGGGCCGTTTTTCCGTGATGTCTAGTCCTGGTTGCAACACGGAATTCTTGGATGCGCTGGTTGGCCCCTTGTTGTTTCTGATTCCGCATCAGGACGACGAGATCCTGGGTTGTGGAGGGCTTATAGCGTTGCTACCCGATAAGTCCCGCCTTCATTTTGCCTTTGCTACGGATGGAGCAAGTTTCCCGCAGCCGCTGATTCCGCAGCAAGGTCCATATGATTCTGGTCTATCGGCGATTCGTGAGCAGGAGTCTCGGAATGCGCTTGGTGGCCTGGGAGTGCCTCAGGAGAATATCAGGTTTCTGGGATATCCAGACGCCGGGCTTCGGCGGAGTCTTCCAGCCTTACGCAGTAATATTGTCAGCTTAATCCATGCGGTAAGACCTCGCGTCGTATTTGCTCCATTCAGGTACGATCGCCATCCCGATCACCTTTCACTCTACAAGGCGACGGCTCAGGCCCTGAGGGAATGTGCTAGCGGTATTTGTTTGTGTGAGTACATCGTTTATTTTCGTTGGCCCCTCCTGGGTAATGTCGATATCCGGTCCAACATGTGTCCGAGTCAGCTTGTAACGTTAGACATTACCCCCGTGCTTTCTCAAAAGCGGCGCGCATTGGATTGTTTCGACAGCCAGTTTACCCGTTTCTATCCGTGGCAAGAGCGCCCCGGCGTGCTTCGCTCGATGGTCGAGGAGGGGTATTCCAGTACGAGTGAAGTATTCATCATGGGCCAGCCAAGTCGGCCCTTATTTGTGCGAAAAAGGGCCCTCTACTGGCTTGCGCACCTGCTGCAGCGCTATGTGGAATGGCCGCTGACGTGGCAAAAAAAGGTTTGGCAGGCACGGTTCTCATATTGGCGACGTCCTGCCTGATTGAGGCCCGGATGTTGTCCAGCTTTATCCGTGCACTCCCGGCGCAGTGTTGATAGCGATGGCTTTTTTTGCAATCTGCGAGAGCGGCGCCCTGCCAGCGGGCTAGGTGCAGAATCCTGACTGTGAGAGCCCACTTCGACAACACCTATGCGAGACTGCCCGGCGCTTTTCATGTAAGGCAGTTGCCTGCGCCTGTGCGCGCGCCGACGCTGGGCGCATTCAACCTACCTCTTGCAGAGGAGCTTGGGGTGGATATGTCTTGCGTTGACGAAGCGCAACTTGCGGCTATTTGCGCGGGTAATAAGGTTCCTGAAGGGGCGGAACCCATTGCCCTGGCCTATGCTGGTCATCAGTTCGGTAACTTCGTGCCCACGCTGGGTGACGGGCGGGCACTGCTGATGGGTGAGATGATCGACGTGCATGGCCGGCGCCGGGACCTGCAGTGGAAGGGGAGTGGCAGGACGCCGTTTTCACGTGGTGGTGACGGGCGCTCGGCGCTGGGTCCCGTGCTTCGCGAATACCTCGTCAGTGAGGCCATGTACGCACTAGGCCTGCCCACCAGTCGTGCGCTCTCCGCCACCTTGACCGGCGAGCAGGTGTTGCGTGAGGAGCCCTTGCCGGGTGGAGTACTGATCAGGGTTGCGGCCAGCCACGTGCGCATCGGCACCTTCGAATACTTCGCGGTCCGGAGCGATCTGGAATCGCTTCGACAGCTTACGGCTTACGTCATCCATCGCCATGATCCGGAGCTTGCAGAGGAAGCATGCCCGGCGCTGAAACTGCTGACCATGGTCGGGAAGCGCCAGGCGGCACTCGTGGCCGGCTGGATGAGCATCGGGTTCATCCACGGCGTGATGAACACCGACAACATGAGCATTTCGGGTGAGACCATCGATTTTGGTCCCTGTGCCTTCATGGACGAATACGATCCGGCCACGGTTTACAGCTATATAGACCGGCGCGGCCGCTATGCCTACGGCAACCAGCCGGCCGTGCTGCAGTGGAACCTGGCGCGCCTGGCGGAGGCGCTGTTACCCCTCATTCACGACCAGCCGGAGGAGGCGGTCGCGATGGCCAGCGAAGTACTGGGCCAGGTGCCGGGTTGGTACCGTGAGGCGTGGCAGGGACGGCTGCGGGGTAAGCTCGGGCTGGTGGGCGCAGAACCTGACGACCACGAGCTGGCGGAGGCGCTGCTCGGGCTGATGCACGCCGAGCAGGCCGATTTCACCAACACGTTTCGTGCGCTGTCTGGCGTTGCCGCCGGTGTCGCCGTGCTGCCGCCGGCCTTCGACTCGTGGAGGCGTGACTGGCAGGTACGATTGGCCCGAGACCAGCGCGAGGGCCTGCCCGATAGGCTGCGCGCTGCCAACCCAGCCTTCATTCCGCGAAATCACCAGGTGGATAAAGCCCTGGAGGCCGCGGTCAGGGAAGGTAACCTCGCGCCATTCCGGCGCCTGCATGAGGTGCTCCAGCGGCCCTTCGAGGACCAGCCCGAGGCGGCCCACTATGCTGATCCGCCTCGAGCTGAGGAACGGATCGACCATACCTTTTGCGGAACTTGAAGTGATGCAGTCTTGCGAGTCCACGCGACTCACTTCGCTCGATGCCTTCCGCGGTCTGACGGTGGCGGCGATGATCCTGGTGAACAATCCTGGCAACTGGGCGCAGGTGTATGCGCCGCTCAGGCATGCCGAGTGGCATGGGCTGACGCCCACCGACCTGGTGTTCCCGTTTTTTCTGCTGATCGTCGGGGTGGCCATTCCCTTTTCACTAGGACAGCGCCTCGAGTCGGGTACGGCCCCGACGGCCTTGATTGGACGGGTTTTACGGCGGTCACTGATATTGGTGGGCTTGGGTCTCGCAATGCGAGCGATCCCGGACTTCGACCTGGCCACCATGCGCTATTACGGCGTGCTGCAGCGGATTGGCCTGGTTTACCTGAGTGCAGGCCTCGCCTTTCTGTTCATGGGTTCGGCGTCTCGTGTGGCCCTGACCGTCTTCCTGCTGCTTGGCTACTGGCTGCTGATGACCCAGGTTCCGGTGCCGGGCCATGCGGCGGGCGATCTCAGCCCGGCAGGAAACTGGGCTGCATGGGTGGATCGCCTGGTGCTGGATGGACACCTTTGGGGCAGCACCTGGGATCCTGAGGGGCTGCTGTCTACCCTGCCAGCCCTTGCGACGGCGCTCATCGGCATCTCGGCGGGCGAGTGGCTGCGATCCGGACGCGCGGCGGGTTCGCTACTCCAGGGACTCCTGGTATCCGCCCTTCTTCTGCTCGGCGCCGGTTACCTGTGGGGTCTGGCGTTTCCGGTCAACAAGAGCCTATGGACCAGCACCTACGTGCTGATGACCGCCGGCTGGGGTCTTGGTTTGCTGAGTTTCCTGTATTGGGCCATCGACGTCAGAGGCTGGCGTGGCAGGTGGCAGGCATGGATGGTCGTTTTCGGCGTCAATGCGATCACTGCCTTCGTCGCCTCCGGCATGCTGACCAAGGCGCTGCTGCGGATCCGGGTGGGTGAGGGTGTCAGCCTGTATCAGGCGATCTATGAAAGCGGGTTTCGTTCCTGGGCCGGCGAGCTGAATGGTTCTCTGGCCTTTGCCCTTGCCTATGTGCTGCTGTGGTGGCTGCTGATGGCACTGCTGAGCAAGCGGGGTCTTCATTTCAAGGTTTAGTCGCCCGTATCCAGGGTCATCGTCAAGGCCTCCTGCAGGCCAACCAGGATCAGCTCGGGCACTATTGCATGGAACAATTGCTGGCTGGCGAAGAGATGGGACAAGCCTCCAGTGGCCACTATCCACGGGTCGCCGCCCGCGAAGCACTCCTCGCTAAGGCGGTTCACCAGTTCCCGAGTGGCCCCGACGGAGCTCCAGAACAGGCCGCTTTGGATGCTTTCCACGGTGGTCCGACCTAGCGCGGAATCGGTGGGAACTACCTCGACCGATGGCAACCGTGCTGCATGCCCCACCAGCGCCTCGAGGCTCACCAGGATGCCGGGGGCGATGGCGCCGCCTAGGAATTCCCGGCTGGCGGTGACGGCCGTGAAAGTGGTGGCGGTGCCGTAGTCGACGATAATGAGGTCGCGCTCAGGAAACAGCCGCAAGGCCCCAAGTGCATCCGCGATACGGTCGGAGCCGACTTCCCGTGGATCCTTGTAGCGGACATTGAGCCCAAGTTTCAGGCCTGGCCTCAAGACCAGGGGATCCAGCCCGAAATATTTCTGGCAACAAGCCCTGATGGAATACACCGCCGGGGGTACCACGGAGCTCAGGGCCACCCTGGTGATCGCTGCGGGATCGACGTGATTTTCCCTCAGCACGGCGCGCAGGAACAGGCCCAGTTCGTCGGAGGAGGCCTTTGGAGAGGACGTGCGCCGAAACTGCACGACCAATTTTTCGCCGTCGAAGACTCCTCCATACAACTGCGAATTGCCGACATCGAGGCAGAGGTTCATGACAGCTCCAGGTTGTCTATCAAGCGAACGATGCCGGAAGGCGTTTCTACCCGCACGGCGGCGTAGCGCCTGCCGCCACGGGTCTCGACGTAATCCACGACCAGGCCTGAGTGGGTCAAGCGTTGGATGGCCTCCTCATCGCTGCGCGCCTCGCGCAGGGCACCGACCAGTCCGAGTGCAGTCTGGCGTGCCTTGGCATCCAGCAGGCGGTTGCGGGAGCTGAGGGCCAGCCCGTCGGCGTCCCTTACGGTGACGCAGCCGACGATCTCGACGTTCATGAAGAACGCAGCCGCCATGCCGCGGATCAGCTCCAGCTGCTGGTGATCCTTCTCCCCGAAATAGGCCCGGGTCGGCTGGACGAGATTGAGGAGCTTCATCACCACGGTCAGCACCCCGGTGAAATGCCCCGGGCGGGAGGCCCCACAGAGTGAGGTGCTGAATTCCATTTCCTGCACACGGTACGCGTAACCGTCCGGATAGAGCATCGCGGGCGCAGGCAGCAGAACGGCATCCACGCCAAGTTCGCGCGCCAGCGCCAGATCGGCGTCCAGAGTACGGGGATAGAGCTCGAGATCCTTCGGATCGTTGAACTGTGCGGGATTGACAAAGATGGAAAGGATGGTGTGATCGCATTCCTGGAGGCTACGCGCTACCAGGGAGGCATGACCTGCGTGCAGACAGCCCATGGTAGGCACGAACCCGACCCGACCGCCGAGCGGGGCGCGAAATGCCCGCCATCCCGCCAGGGTGTCGCACAGTTTCATGAAAAGGTCTCGCCCGGCCCCGGAAAGTGACGCGAAATGACGTCGCCGTGGAAGGCGCCCACCGCCTCGCGGATCCAGCGATGGCCCTCGCCATACTGCCGGACGAAGCGAGGTCGGAAGGACTCATTCACCCCCAGCAGGTCGTGGAGGACCAAAACCTGGCCGTCGGTTTGGCTGCCGGCCCCGATGCCGATGGTCGGGATGTCGAGGCTGCGGGTGACCCGCTCCGCCAGGCCATGAGGTACGCATTCGAGCACCAGCGCAAAGCAACCCGCCGCCGCGAGCTGCCCTGCCGAGGCGAGAATGTCCGCAGCCACCTGTTCTTCCCGCCCCTGTACTCGGTGTCCACCCAGCACCAGATGGGACTGCGGCGTGAGCCCCAGATGCCCCATCACCGGCACCCCAGACTCGACGATGTGTCGGATCAAATCCAGGTTGCCTCCAGCGCCCTCGATCTTGACGGCCATGGCGCCGGCCTGCACGAGCCTGCTGACGGCAGCCATGGCAGCAGCTGTGCCGGAGCGATGCGCCAGGAAGGGCATGTCGGTCACGATGAACTTGCTGCCGGCTCCACGCGATACGGCCCGGGTGTGCAGCGCCATCATGTCCAGGTCGGCATGGATGGTTGAATCGTGACCGTGCATGACCATGGCGACGCTGTCACCGACCAGCAGGCAGTCGACGTCGGTGGTGGCCAGCAGTCTTGCAGACCAGTGGTCGTAGCAGGTCACCATGGAAATGGGTGTGGCTGCGGACTTGCGCGCGGCAAAA
>JAURMS010000359.1 GCA_030830595.1 Gammaproteobacteria bacterium
ACCGACGACGAAATGCGTGCCCTGGCTTCCTATGTCCAGGGCCTGCGTTGAACCGGCCCTGCACTGAACCGGCAAGGAGGACCCCATCGCCATGATCAATCCGAAGATACAGGCCTGCCTGCTGCTGGCCGTGTTGCTGAGCGCCTGTGGTGGTGGCGGAGAGCCGCCTGGCCAAGAGTCTTCCGCTCCGACCGCACAAGCTACCGACGGAGCCCCGCCGGCTGCCGAGCCTGCGGCGCCGGTGGCAGCGCCGCAAGCCAAGCCCGAGGACGGGGAGACCGTGGACGAGGTGACCTCTTCCGTAAGCCCCATCGCCCAGGCGGTGGCCGCGACTACGCCCGCGCCGACCGCCGGCCTGCCCTCGCGCTGGCAGCAGGGTAAACACTTCACGGCGCTGCCGGCGGCCCAACCGGTCTCGGTGGCTCCCGGCCAGGTAGAGGTCACCGAAATTTTCTGGTACGGCTGCGGACACTGCTTCACCCTGGAGCCCCAGCTGGAAGCCTGGGAGCGCGGTGCAAAGCCCGACTACGTCAAGGTGGTCAGACTACCGGTGGTCTGGAACGAGGTCACCCGCGAGGATGCCCGCCTGTTCTATACCCTCGAGGCGCTCGGCAAGGTGGAGGCATTGCAGCTGGTGGTGTTCCGGGAACTGCACGTGAACCGCCGCCCGCTGACCATCGTGGCCGGCAACCGGGTGGACACGGCGGCGACCGAAAAGCGGGTCAGGGAGTTCCTGGCCGGCCATGGCGTCACTGCAGAGCAGTTTGGTGGCGTCTACAGGTCGTTTGCAGTGGAAAGCAAGATTCGCCAGGCCGAGAATCTCGCTCGCCGCTACCGCGCAGATCACACGCCCATGGCCGTGGTGCAGGGCAAGTACATCACCGACGTCAGTATGGCCGGTGGAGTGGAGCCACTGATGCAACTGCTCACCGATCTCGCGGTCCGCGAGCGCAGCGCCCGCTAGGCCAGCGACGGGCTCGGGTCACCCTGCGTGCTCCAGTGTTTCGTTCCGGAGCCGCAGGGCCTCGTCAGGCTTGAGCCGACGCCCGAGGTCATTCCGGCTGGCTGCCTCTGGCTGGACCTGCTGGACCCGACCCCCGCCGAAGAACAGGCGGTGGAACGGCTGCTCGGGGTGGAGGTGCCCACCCGCGAGGAAATGAAGGAGATCGAAACCTCCAGCCGCTTGTATGAGGAGCGCGGCGCCCTGTACATGACGGCCACGGTGGTGGCCCGCATCGACAGCGACCGCCCGGAGGCCACTGCCGTGACCTTCATCCTGGCCGGCAATACGCTGATCACCAACCGCCACCTCGATCCCCTGCCCTTCCGCCGCTTCGCCAGCTACGCGGCCCGGCACCCGGGCTCGACCGGATCAGGGCTGGCCGTACTGGCCGGACTGCTCGAGTCGATCATCGAACGCATGGCGGACACGCTGGAACGGATCAGCCTGGACATCGACGAGCTCTCGGCGGACATCTTTGCGAGACCGGCCACCAGTCGCGACGGCACTCGTGACCTCCGCGCAATCCTCGAGCGCATCGGACGGACTGGCGAACTCATCTCGAAGTCCCGCGAAAGCCTGGTCACCATCGGTCGCGTGCTCGGTTATCTGCAGCAATCCGGGCATCACGGCCTCGTGCACGAGATCCGTTCAAGGCTGAAGTCACTCTCGCGTGACACGCTGGCCCTGTCGGACCATGCCTCGTTCATCAGCGGCAAGACCACCTTCCTGCTCGAGGCCACGCTCGGCCTGATCAACATCGAACAGAACAACATCATCAAGATTTTTTCCGTGGCCGCGGTGGCCTTCCTGCCGCCTACCCTGATTGCCAGCATCTACGGCATGAATTTCCACTTCATGCCCGAACTGGACTGGCCACTGGGCTACCCGCTGGCCCTGCTGATGATGCTGGCCTCGGCGATCGTGCCCTATCTTTATTTCAGGCGACGCGGCTGGCTGTAGGAAAAGCTGGCGCGCCCGGCGGGATGGCTCGCGGCGCTACGCCGCTCGGCCTCCGGCTCGCCGCGCTGCGCGCGACGACCTGCGCCCGCGCCCACGCGGGCTGGCCGAACCCGACACTCTCTCGGTCGTGGGTTCGATCCCGCCGTCTGGGATAGGTGCTTCGAAAAAGCTGGCGCGCCCGGCGGGATTCGAACCCACGACCTACGGCTTCGGAGACCGTCACTCTATCCAGCTGAGCTACGGGCGCGCTGTCTTCAGGAGGCGATGATTCTACCGGCCGCAGGCCCATTGCGTCCATGCGCCAACTTTCTCGCCGGCTGCCCACGGGGCTATAATCAACGGGTTAAGCAACGTCCCAGACAGCGGAGCCCCTGTGAGCAAGCAAGACGACCATTTCTTCAACGTGTTCGGCGCCGTAATCGGCATCCTCGTCGCGGTCACGGTGGCCCTGTTCGTGCTCGCCCGCATGCTCGGCGCCGGCGACTCCCGGAATGATCCCCTCCAGCAGGCAGAAGTAGCTGGTCGCACGGCCGCTTTCGGCCAGGTCGCGGTTGCAGGCCAGGACAACTCCGCGCTGGCCATCCTGCCCACGCCCTCTGCCGGGGACGCTGCCGACGCCGGCATGACTGCGGCACTGCCCGCCGACGGACCAGCTACTTACGAGGCCGTTTGCGGCACTTGCCATGCCAACGGCATCGGCGGGGCGCCGAAAATGGGGGACCGTCTGGCCTGGTCGACCCGCATCGCCCAGGGAACGGATACCCTCAACAAGCACGCCATCGAGGGCTACCAGGGCTCGGCCGGGTATATGCCCGCCAAGGGCGGGCGAGCCGACCTGACTGACGAGCTCGTCGCCCAGGCCGTGCAGTACATGGTGGAACAATCACGCTGAGTCATCCGCCCGCGGGACTTCGATCGAGTCTCCGATAGGACAAGGCTTCGGCCAGGTCGGGCTGCTCCATCCGCGCGCGCCCGGCCAGGTCGGCGACGGTCCTGGCTACCTGCCTGACCTTGACCTGGGCCCTCGCAGAGAGCCCCAGACGGTGGGTGGCGTCCTCCAGCCACAGGGCGAGGGCAGGTTCGACCGCGCAAGCCCCCTCCAGAGACTCGCCCTCCAGCCGGGCATTCAACGCCCCGCGCCGCGATTGAACTTCCCTCGCGGCCTCGACGCGGGCAGCCACGGTGGCAGTCGACTCGCTCGGAGACGAATCGGCGGGGCTGCTGCGCCCAGTCGATGGCTGCATGAACACGTGCAGGTCGATTCGGTCCACCAGCGGCCCCGATACCCGCCCGGCGTAGCGATGCACCTGGGAAGGACTGCAGCGACAGCGATCCGCCCGGTATCCGGCAAAGCCGCAAGGACACGGGTTCATGGCTGCCACTAGCTGGAACCGGGCCGGAAAATTCGCCCGATAGCCGGCTCGAACCACCCTGACGCTCCCGCATTCGAGTGGCTCGCGCAGGGCCTCCAGAACGGCCCGGTTGAACTCGGGCAGCTCGTCGAGGAACAGCACCCCATGATGGGCCAGTGACACCTCGCCCGGCATGGGGCGGCTGCCGCCACCGACAATGGCCGAGGCGGACGCAGCATGGTGGGGTGCACGAAAAGGGCGGCAGTGCCAGCTCGCGTTATCCAGGTCCCTGCCGGTGAGTGAGCGGACCATCGCGCACTCGGTCGCTTCCTCAGCCGAGAGCGGCGGCAGCAGCCCGGTCATGCGCGTGGCCAGCATGCTTTTGCCAGCCCCGGGAGGTCCCACCATCAGCAGCGCGTGCCCGCCCGCAGCCGCAATTTCCAGGGCCCGCCTCGCTGCGGACTGGCCGCGAACCTCTGCCAGCTCGGGCGCCTGGGCACATCGATGAGGCGTGACGGGTCTGGAAGCGGAGAAGTACCCAGTACCGCCGTCACGCAGGGCTGCGACGAGGGCCGTGAGGTCCGGCACCGCGAGGACCCGGGCACTGGTCGCCAGACGGGCCTCCCCCTCGTTGGCCTTTGGCACCACCACACTGCGACCCTCGCCGGCGGCCCTGACGGTGGCGACCAGCAATCCGGGGACTGTCCGCAGGGCGCCAGCGAGCGACAACTCGCCGTATAACTCCACCTGTTGCAGCCATTCCGCCGGAATCTGTCCAGACGCAGCCAGCAACCCCATGGCAATCGCCAGGTCGTAGCGGCCTCCCTCCTTGGGCAGGTCCGCTGGCGAGAGGTTAACGACGATTCGACCTGCGGGGACTGAGTAGCCCGAATTGATCAGGGCTGCCTGGACCCGCTCGCGGCTCTCGCGAACCGCCGCCTCGGCCAGCCCGACCAGGGTAAATTGAGGCAGGCCGTTGCCGCAGTAGACCTCGACGGTGACCAGCGGAGCCTCCATGCCCAGCTGGGCACGGGTGTAGGCGCTGGCCGTCACGACGGCCGGACCGGGTTCCTGTCGGTACCAACTACTCCAGCGCGGCGAGGCGCTGTTCCAGGGCCTCCAGTTTTTCGCGGGTTCGCCTGAGGACCGCCGCCTGGACGTCGAATTCCTGCCGGGTGACCAGGTCGAGCCGGGCGAGCCCCCCCTGTAGCAGGGACCTGAAATTGCGTTGCAGGTCGTCGCGCAGGGCACCCACCGCTCCAGGGACGGCAGCCGCCAGTCGCCGGGCCAGTTCGTCGAGCTGTGCAGGGTCTGGGTTCATGATGGCCTCCGTGTTCGTCCCCAGCATCCGGTGAGGGAGCCTCCCGGTCAAGCGCCGCCCCGTGAACAGGCAGACAGTCACCACCGACGCTCCAAAATAGTGCGGCGGTCATCCGATGACGCCGTCGCGGGACTGGCAAGCGGTTGATTTGCCTTGCTGAGGCCAATGGCATGGAAACTGCAATCATGGAGCAGGACGGTAGTGGATCCCGCGGGGCTCCGGTTCGGGCATATGTGTCTGGAGGACGCAGATTGGGCATGAAACTCGTCACCGCCGTGGTGAGGCCGCATTGCCTGGAGGACCTCCGCATTGCAGTCGCTCAGATGGGCATTGGCAACCTGACCGTGACGGAGATCGAGCTCTACGAAGACCGAGTCAGCCGGACCGAGTACTACCGAGGGCACGAATACCGGCAGATGTGGGAGCAGCGGCTGCGGGTTGAACTGACGGTGGAGGAAGACCTCGCCGAGCAGGTGACGGAGGCCGTATGCAACATCGCCCGTGCCGGCCGGGGAGAAGCCGGGCAGGTGTTGTGGTCGAGGATTGGTGCAGCCTGGGACTGGAGGGACAACACTCCCGGCCCCGGGCGGCAGGAAGAAGCGTTGCAGAAACTGATGACCGTTGGAGGAAACAAGTGAACACATCGACACCAGTGGCTCAGGCCGTCACTTCGCGGCCCTTGCGGCACAGCTCGGATCGGCTGTCGTACCTGACCCGGATGGCCGCCCTGGCCTTCCTGCTGCTGTTCGCCGCAGCGTTGTTGCTGCCGGGACTGGCCTTCGCGGAGGAGGCAGCCGTCGAGGCGGTCG
>JAURMS010000360.1 GCA_030830595.1 Gammaproteobacteria bacterium
AGAGTATACCGGCCTAGAGGTCGATGAACCCCCGGCCCAGTTCGGCCACCCGGCCGGCTACGAAAATGCTGCCCGCGGCGTCGATCAGCAGCCGCAGGGAGGCCGGCCGGCCGGTCGCCTCTCCCTGCTCGATGTTGCGTTCGAGCGGGGTAGGCCAGCCCATTGCCTGATACCAACCGCCGAGATTGGCCGTGGCGCTGCCGGTGGCGGGGTCCTCGAGGACTGATTCTCCCTTGTCGAAGAAAAACCGCGCCTTGAGTCGGCCTGGCGAGACCTCGGCGAACAGGTAGACCTGGGCCCTCGTACCATCGGCCGTGATCCAGGTGAGCCCGTCCCACCCCAGTCGAGCCCGCGCCAGGGCTGCAGGGTTGGCGACAGGGACAACCAACTGCTCGACCCCGATGTCCACCCACAGGGCATCGCCTGCAAGGTCCTGTGGATCAAGCCCGAGGGCCCCGGCCAAGGTGGTCGGGCTGCAGGCTGACGGCCGGCTGTTGCCCTTCGGTGCGCACAGCTCCCATAGCTCGGCATCGCGTGTCACCGTGATGATCCGCGCGGGCAGCTCAAGCTGGAGACTGGCTCCCGTGCCCTGGAGGTCGGCGACCACGGCGGCCGTGCCGAGCGTTGGGTGACCTGCAAAGGGCATCTCGTAGCTGGGCGTGAAGATCCTGAAACCCGCCGTTGCCTGGGTGGAGGGCAGGATGAAGGTGGTCTCCGACAGGTTGAACTGCAGGGCGAGGGCCTGCATGGTCCCCGTATCGAGGGATCGCCCGTCCTCGAACACGCAGAGCGGATTGCCGCTGAGGGTCTCCCCGGTTCGGGTGAAGACGTTGAGGAGCCGATAGTGGAGCCGCAAGCGGTTCAGCTCCCGGCCAGCAGGCCATCGACAAGCGTGCTGAATTCAGCCACGAATTCTTCGTAATGGCTGCCCGTCGCGGGGCCGCTGAACCCGGTGTGGGTGTAGACGATGCGTCGTTGCCGATCCAGGACCAGCATGGTGGGGTAGGCCACGAAGTTGTCCAGCTGCGGCAGCGCCTGCTGCACCGCGCCAGCCTCGTAACTACCGGCGATCAGGACCGGGTAGTCGATGGCGAACTCGGCGATGAATTCACGCGCGGCTGCCGCCGAAGCGTCGAACTCCGTGTGGTATTCAAACAGCAGTTGCACCACTTCGAGGCCCCGCTCCCGGCGCCCTGGCAGGAAGTCGCGCAGGAAGGCGGCCTCATCGTGGCAGTTCGGGCACCAGGTTCCGCCGATGGTGACGATCACGACCTTGTCCGCAAAGCGCGGATCGTCAAGGGACAGTTCCTTGCCCGAGGGATCCGGGAAGCTGAAGGCGAGGGGCGGGGCATCCTCGCGCAACCGGGTGAGGGTGCTGGCATCGGCCAGGCTCGCCGCATCGTCACGCCGCCCGCTCAGTATCCGGTAGGCGCCGACTCCGGAGCGGAACTCTCCTTCCAGCGCGCCCTCCGGGGTGAGCCTGGCGACATAGAGGTAGGCGCTGCCGCCATCGAAGCGCGACAGGAACACGCTGTCGCCGCGGGCCTCGCCGGCAATGTAGCGATCGTCGCCCGTGGTCCTGAGGACCGTGCCTGTCACCGTGGTGCCTGTCTGGGTCAGCTCGGCAATGCCGCTGGTTTCCTGACCGTTGGTGGGATCGATGAAAGTGATGGCCCAGCGGCCGCTGAAGTCTGCGGTGTCGGCTTCCGCGGGCGGGAAGAAGCGCCAGTCGAGCCCCTTCTGGGCCAGGAAAGGTGCGGTGATCCGCGCGCCCTGCGGACGCAGGAAGGTGATGGTCCCCTCTAGTGTCGCCCCAGAGAGGTTGGCCTCCAGGCGGTGCGGATAGCCGGGCATCCGCATGCGGATCTGCCCATCCTCGATGTCGACCTCGGACACCCGGGCCCGTTCCGGTCCGTTGACCAGCCAGGCCACCGGTTGGCCATCCTGGAGTTCGATCTCCATTCCGAAAGGCAGGTCACCACCCTCAATCGGCATCACGCCGCGCCAGGTGCCGACGAAATCTTCCGCGGTCGGGGCGCAGGCTGCGATCAGCAGGCAGGCGAGGGGCAACAACAGTCGGGGGACTCGAGGCACGGGGGTCTCCTGGGTGCGCCGTCAATAGCGGGGCAGGCGCACGGGTTCGAATACCTGGGCCGTCGCCGCACCGCCTCCGGCGCGCAGGGCCTGGTCGACGATGCGCCGAGTGAGGTGTGGAGCGAACAGGCGCATGAAGTCGTACATGTAGTTGCGGAGCATGCGGCCACGACGCACGCCGATCCAGGTGACGTGCTCGGGGAACAAATGTGAACCATCGAGGGTGACCAGGTCCTGATCCTCGCCCTCCTGCATGGCCATGCAGGCCACGATGCCCACGCCGAGTCCGAGTCGGACGTAGGTCTTGATGACGTCCGCGTCGCGCGCCGTCAGGGCCACGTCCATGGGCAGCCCTGCCGCCTCGAACAGGCCAGCCAGTGAGGAAGGCCCGGTGAAGCTGAAGACATAGGTCACCAGGGGATGGCGGCTGAGGTCCTTGAGTGTGGGTCGCTCGAGGCGGCTCAGCGGATGCGCGGCAGGGACGATGATGTCGCGATGCCATCGGTAGCAAGGCAGGAGCACCAGGCCAGGGAATTGCTCGTCGCTGCCGGTGGCAATGGCGAAGTCCACCCGGTCCTCGGCTGCCAGCTGGGCGATCTGTTCGGAGGTGCCCTGGTGCAGGTGCAGCTTGACCTCGGGGTACTCGCGCCGGAACTGCTTGATCACCGCGGGCAGCACGTAGCGGGCCTGGGTATGGGTAGTGGCGATCGACAGCGACCCGCGGCGCTCGTCGCGGAATTCCTCGGACAAGCGCTTGATGTTGCGAGTCTCGTCGAGGATGCGCCGGGCCCTCTCCAGGACCCGCCGGCCGGCCGGGGTCAGGCGAGTGAGGTTACGGCCCTCACGGTCGAACAGGTCGAAGCCCAGTTCCTGTTCCAGCAACCTGAGCTGCTTGCTGACCCCGGGCTGCGAGGTGCCCAGCGCGCGGGCCGCTGCGGTGATGTTCAGCTCGTTATCCGCCACGGCGGCGAGGTAGCGCAACTGATGCAGCTTCATGCAGTTAGTATACGGATCCCGACCAAACGGAGTTCGCTGATGAACGCCAGAACCTTGAGCCTGGCCGGCTTCCTGGCCCTGCTGGCGCTTGCCAGTCCGGCCGGCGCCGACGAGAACGCACGCGCCGCCGATTTTTATGAGCGGACCCAGGCCGAGTACTACGAGTCCAATCCCATCGCTGCGGCTTTTCAGGGCATGCGCCTGCGTTACGGCGAGTGGAACGACGGCTCGGAGGCGGGGGAAGAACAACGCCTGGCCATGGCACGCCGCCATTCCGAGCAGTTGCAGCAGGATATTGACCGGGAGAAGCTCGATGCCCAGGGGCAGCTGTCCTATGACCTGTTCCTGGACCAGCAGCGACGGCGCATCGAGGGCTGGCCCTGGCGCCTGCACGGCTACGTCTTCGATCACCGCTCGGGACCGCACAGTTGGGCCCCTGCCTTCCTGATCAACACTCACCGGGTCGAGTCGGAGCAGGACGCGCGGGATTACGTGTCGCGCCTGCGCGGAATCCTGGTGCTGGTGGCGGACGCGCTGGAGCGTGCCAGCCGGGCCGAGGAGCAGGGTATCCTGCCCCCGCGCTGGGTATTCCCCCAGATCGTGGATGGGGCCCGCAACGTCATCACCGGCAGGCCGTTCGACGACTCGGCTGCCGACAGCCCCTTGCTGGCTGATTTCCGCACCAAGCTCGGCAGGTTGCAGCTTGACGAGGCGCAGGCTGCGGCGTTCATGGCCTCCGCAGAACGGGCCATGCTGGAGTTTGTCGAGCCTGCCTACAAGGCGGTCATTGCCTGGGCCTCGGCTGCCGAGGCGCGAGCGAGCGGCGATGACGGCGTCTGGAAGCTGCCGGATGGTGAAGCCTATTACCAGCAGCGACTTGTCGACTACACCACCACCTCGCTTACCGCGGAAGAGATTCACCAGATCGGCCTGCGCGAAGTGGCGCGTATCCACGC
>JAURMS010000361.1 GCA_030830595.1 Gammaproteobacteria bacterium
AGTTGTTGCACTGCAGGACCACGCCCACGATGTTCTTGCCGATGTCGTGGACGTCGCCCTTGACGGTGGCCAGCACGATGCGCCCGTTGCTGCGCCGCACCGCGCCTTGCTCCTTCTCGATGTGCGGGACCAGGAAGGCCACCGCCTTTTTCATCACGCGGGCCGACTTCACCACCTGCGGCAAGAACATCTTGCCCGCCCCGAACAGGTCGCCGACCACGTTCATGCCGTCCATCAGGGGGCCCTCGATGACCTCGAGCGGCCGGGCGGCCGCGAGGCGCGCCTCTTCCACGTCCACCTCGACGAATTCGTCGAGGCCCTTGATGAGCGCGTGCTCCAGGCGCTTGGCCACCGGCAGGTCTCGCCAGGCAAGGTCCTCCACCGGCCGACGCCCGCCTTCGCCCTTGTAGCGACCGGCCGCCTCGATGAGCCTCTCAGTCGCATCGGGCCGCCGATTGAGGATGACGTCCTCTACCCTTTCGCGCAGGTCGGCATCGATGTTCTCGTAGATGGCCAGCTGCCCGGCATTGACGATGGCCATATCGAGGCCGGCCTGGATGGCGTGATAGAGGAAGACCGAGTGCATGGCCTCGCGCACCGGGTCGTTGCCACGGAAGGAGAAGGAAACGTTGGACAGGCCGCCACTGGTCAGCGCTCGGGGGCAGCGACGCTTGATCTCGCGCACGGCCTCGATGAAATCCACCGCATAGTTGTCGTGCTCCTCGATGCCGGTGGCCACCGCGAAGATATTGGGATCGAAGATGATGTCCTCGGCTGGAAACCCGGCCTCGGTGGTGAGCAGACGATAGGCCCGCTCGCAGATCTCCACCTTGCGCTGGATGGTGTCAGCCTGGCCGGCCTCGTCGAAGGCCATCACCACCACCGCCGCGCCATACCGTCGCACCTTGCGCGCCTGCTCGAGGAAAGGCCCCTCGCCTTCCTTCAGTGAGATCGAGTTGACCACCGGCTTGCCCTGTACGCACTTCAGGCCCGCCTCGATCACCGTCCACTTGGAGGAGTCGATCATGAAGGGTACGCGGGAAATATCCGGCTCAGCCGCAGCCAGGTTCAGGAAGCGGACCATGGCCGCCTCGGAATCCAGCATGCCCTCGTCCATATTGATGTCGATGATCTGGGCACCGCTGACCACCTGCTGGCGAGCGATGTCGAGCGCCGTGGCGTAGTCGCCCGCCTCGATCAACTTGCGGAAGCGGGCGGAACCGGTGACGTTGGTGCGCTCGCCCACGTTGACGAAGCGGATCTCCGGCCCGATGTTCAGCGGTTCAAGCCCGGACAACCGGCATCGCGAGGGCACGGCAGGCAGCTGACGGGGCGGCAGTTCCCTTACGGCACTGGCCATGGCCGCGATGTGCTCCGGCGTGGTGCCACAGCAGCCGCCCACCACGTTGACGAAACCGGCCTCGGCCCAGTCGCGAATGAAGCCGGCCGTATCCGCGGCTTCCTCGTCGTATTCGCCGAAGGCGTTGGGCAGGCCGGCATTGGGATAGGCGCAGACATGGGTATCGGCAAGCCTGGCCAGTTCCTGTACGTAGGGACGCAGCTGCCGACCGCCGAGCGCGCAGTTGAAGCCGATGGTGTCCGGCCGGGCATGCCGCACCGAGTTCCAGAAGGCCTCGGCGGTCTGCCCTGAGAGCGTGCGGCCGGAGGCGTCGGTGATGGTGCCGGAGACCATCAGCGGCAAGTCGAGGCCGAGTTCGTCCAGCACCTCGCGAACCGCATACAGCGCAGCCTTGGCATTCAGGGTATCGAAGACGGTCTCGACCAGGAGCAGGTCCACCCCGCCGGCAATCAGGGCGCGGGTTGCCTCGGCATAGGTGGCTCGCAGCCGATCGAAGTCGATGTTGCGATGGCCGGGATCGTTGACATCCGGCGACAGCGAGGCGGTGCGGTTGGTCGGCCCCAGCGCACCCGCCACGAAGCAGGGTTTGCCATGGGCGGCCTCGAACTCATCGGCCACCTGCCGGGCCAGCACTGCAGCCGACTGGTTCAACTCGGTGACCAGCGCCTCCAGCCCGTAGTCGGCCAGCGAGGGCTCGTTGGCGTTGAAGGTGTTGGTCTCGATGATGTCAGCGCCCGCTTCCAGGTACTGACGGTGGATGTCGGCGATCACCGCCGGGCGGGTCAGGGTGAGAAGGTCGTTGGCACCCTTGAGGTCGCGCGACCAGTCGGCAAAACGCTCACCGCGATAGTCTGCCTCCTGCAGCCGATGACGCTGGATCATGGTGCCCATTGCGCCGTCGAGCACCAGGATGCGCTCGCGGAGCGCCTGTCGGAAGGCCGCCGTCCGCTCCCGTGGGGCGCTCACGTCGGCGTGACCGTGGCAGCGGCGCGCCGACCCAGCGCATGGCAGATGGCGTAGGTCAACTCGGCGCGGTTGAGGGTGTAGAAGTGGAACTCGTTGACGCCCTCACGGCGCAACCTGGCCACCTGCTCGATGGCCACCGAGGCTGCAATCAGGCGCCGGGTCTCGGCGTCGTCGTCGAGGCCCTCGAAGCGCTCGCGCAGCCACTCGGGTACCGATGCACCGCACCGCGCAGCGAAGCGCGCCAGTTGCGGGAAGCGGGTAATCGGCAGGATTCCCGGCACGATCGGCAGGGTCACGCCGGCCGCCACGCAGGCGTCGCGGAACCGCAGGTAGGTCGAGGTCGAGAAAAAGAACTGGGTGATGGCCCGGGTTGCGCCGGCGTCCTGCTTGCGCTTGAGGACCTCGATGTCAAAGGCGGGATCGGTCGCCTCCGGGTGGGTCTCCGGGTAGGCGGCTACCGACACCTCGAAGTCCGCCACCGCGCGCAGTCCTGCCACCAGGTCGGCCGCGTAGGCAAAGCCGCCCGGATGGGGCCGGTACCCGTCGCTGCCGGCCGGGGGATCGCCGCGCAGCGCCACGATGTGGCGCACGCCCTCGTCCCAGTAGCGACGGGCGATATCGAGCACTTCTCCGCGTTCCGCGCCGACGCAGGTCAGGTGGGGCGCCGCCGTGAGTCCGGTCTCGCGCTGGATGCGGGTGACCACTTCATGGGTGCGCTCGCGGGTGGATCCATCGGCCCCGTAGGTAACCGACACGAACCGCGGCGACAGCGGGGCAAGCCGCTGCAGGGACGACCACAGCAACTCGGCCATGGCCGCGTCGCCCGGTGGGAAAAACTCGAAGGAAACATCGACCGGCGGTCTGGCTGGCGCATCCATGCCCGGAGTGTACCTCAGTGGGGACCGGCGCCCTGTGACGTGGACGGCGCAGCCGCCATGACCATTCCCACGTCCACCGCATCGAAGATCCAGGCCCGATTGCAGAACTCGCAGCGCACCTCTACCCGGCCCTGCTCGGCCAGCACCGCCTCGACCTCGACCGTGCCAAGGGACTGCAGGATGCCCTCCACCCGCTCCCGCGAACAGGCGCACTGGAAGAAGACCGGCTCGCCCTCGAACAGGCGCAGGTCGTCCTCGTTAAAAAGGCGGTGGAGGATCACCTCGCAGGGCTGGTGCAGGAGTTCCTCCGCAGTGAGCGTGGCCAGCAGCAGGCCGAGTCGCTCCCAGGCCTCGGCCGTCGGCTCCTCACCCTCCTCGCCCGCGGGAATCCTCTGCAGCAACAGTCCCGCCGCACGGGTACGGGTCGCGGCCAGCATCAGCCGGCTGGGGAGCTGCTCCGAGCGCTCGAAATAAGCCTCCAGGCACCCTGCCAACTGCGCCTGCTCCATGGGCACCACGCCCTGGTAGCGCTGGTCGCGCTCGGGGTTCTCGATGGTCAGCGACAGCTGCCCGCCCCCGGTGAGCAAGTCCAGCGAGGCAGACTCGGGGCAGGCTCCAGCGAGGCGTGCCACGCCGCGAATGGCGCGGGCATGGGTGCATTCGGCAAGCAGCAGGCGCAGCGGCCCTTGCCCCTGGCACTGCAACAGCAGGCGGCCCTCGAACTTCAGGGTGCCTGCCATCAGGACGCTGGCTGCCATGGCCTCACCCAGGGTGTGGACCGCCAGGGAGGGATAGTCCTGATGCTCGATGATGGCGCGCCAGCTGGCGTCCAGCCTGACGAACTGGCCGCGAACCGGCAGGTCCTCGAACAGGAAGCGGCGAAGCTGGTCGTTGTCGCCCACGGTCAGCCGGCCAGCAGGGTCTTGAGCAGTTCGTTGACCTGCCCTGGATTGGCCTTGCCACCCGTTGCCTTCATGACCTGGCCCACGAAGAAGCCGAACAGCTTGTCCTTGCCGCCGCGATAGTCGGCCAGCTGGCCCGGGTTGTCCTCCATCACCTTGCGGATGACGGCCTCGATCGCAGCCGTGTCGGTGATCTGCCGGAGGCCCTTCGCCTCGATCACCGCATCGGCCTCCGAACCCTCATCCCACATGGTCTCCAGCACCTCCTTGGCCAGCTTGCCCGAGAGCGTGCCGTCGACGATGCGTGCGATGAGCCCGGCCAGGCGCTGGGTGTCCACCCGCGAAGCCTGGATATCGAGGCCGTCCCGATTGAGCAGCGCGGAGAGGTCGCCCATGACCCAGTTGGCGACCAGCTTGGGCTGCCCACCAACCAGCCCGATCACCGCCTCGTAGTAGTCGGCCAGCTCGCGACTGGCAGAGAGGACACCGGCGTCGTAAGCGGGCAGGCCGTGCTCGGCCACGAGGCGTGCGGCCTTGGCGTCCGGCAACTCCGGAAGCGTGGTCCGGAGGGACTCGATCCAGTCGGCGTCCAGCACCAGTGGCAGCAGGTCCGGGTCCGGGAAGTATCGATAATCGTTGGCCTCTTCCTTGGAACGCATCGACCGCGTCTCGTCCCTGCCAGGATCGTAGAGCCGGGTTTCCTGCACGATGGAACCACCGCCCTCGAGCACGTCGATCTGGCGAGCCACCTCGTGGTTGATGGCCTTCTCGACGAAGCGGAAGGAATTGAGGTTCTTGATCTCGCAGCGGGTGCCGAATTCCCGCCGGCCTAAGCCACGCACCGAGACGTTGGCATCGCAGCGGAAGGAACCCTCCTGCATGTTGCCATCGCAGATCTCAAGATAGCGCACCAGCGTGTGGATCTTCTTCATGTAGGCGATCGCCTCGCGGGCGGAACGCAGGTCGGGCTCCGAGACGATTTCCAGCAACGGGGTGCCCGCGCGGTTGAGGTCGATACCCGACTGGCCGGGCAGTTCCTCGTGCAGTGACTTGCCGGCATCCTCCTCGAGGTGGGCGCGGGTGACCCCGATCACCTTGGCGCTGCCGTCGTCAAGGACGATCTCCACCCGGCCGTCCTGCACGATGGGCAGCTCGTACTGGCTGATCTGGTAGCCCTTGGGCAGGTCCGGGTAAAAATAATTCTTGCGCGCGAACACCGAGCGATGGGAGACCCTGGCACCGATCGCCAGCCCGAAGCGTGCCGCCATGCGCACGGCCTCGGCGTTCAACACCGGCAACACGCCCGGGTAGCCGAGATCGACCAGGTTGGCCTGGACGTTGGGCGCCGCGCCGAAGGCGGTCGAGGAGCCGGAAAAAATCTTGCTGCGGGTGGCCAGCTGGGCATGGATCTCCAGCCCGATCACCACTTCCCATTCGTTGCTCAAGCCATGCCCTCCTCAGGCCCAGGCCGGCGGCAGTCGCCGGTGCCAATCGGTCTCGCGCTGATAGGCGTGGGTCGCCGACAGCAGGCGTGACTCCGAGAACTGCGGGCCGATCAACTGAAAGCCGACCGGCAGGCCGTCGACCAGGCCGCAGGGCGCCGACAGGGCGGGCAAGCCGGCCAGGTTGGCGCCGATCGTGTAGATGTCGTTCAGGTACATGGTGACCGGGTCGTCGACCTTCTCGCCGATCCCGAAGGCGGGGGTGGGCGCGGTGGGGCCGAACAGCAGGTCGACACTCTCGAAGGCACGCTGGAAGTCGGCGGCGATCAGGCTACGCACCTTCTGCGCCTTGAGGTAGTAGGCATCGTAGTAACCCGCCGAGAGCACGTAGGTACCGGTCATGATGCGCCGCTTGACCTCATCGCCGAACCCCTCGCCGCGCGAGCGCGTGTACAGGTCGTACAGGTCACGCGGCGACTCACAGCGATAGCCGAAGCGGATGCCGTCGAAGCGCGACAGGTTCGAGGAACACTCTGCGGGAGCCA
The DNA here is from genome assembly GCA_030830595.1 of Gammaproteobacteria bacterium. Classification (GTDB taxonomy): domain Bacteria; phylum Pseudomonadota; class Gammaproteobacteria; order Steroidobacterales; family Steroidobacteraceae; genus SG8-30. The sequence continues at coordinate 6,094 of JAURMS010000361.1, forward strand.
CCACGTAGTAGGTGGGCACCGACAGCGGCAGGGCCGGCAGGCTCACCTCGACCACCTCCGCGCCGAGACGCTTGAATTGATCGAGCGCGCCCGTGACCGCCGCACCGGTACCGGCCTCGAGACCCTCACCGAAAAATTCGCGGATCACGCCGATGCGCAGGCCGGCCAGCGGCGCCTCAAGTCCCGCGTGGTAATCCGGAACCGGCTGCTCGACCGAAGTGGAATCACGCGGATCGAAGCCCGACATCGCCGCCAGCAGCAGGGCTGCATCCTCGGCAGATCGCGCCAGCACCCCGGCCTGGTCAAGGCTGGAAGCGAAGGCAATCATGCCGTAGCGCGATACACGGCCGTAGGTGGGCTTGATGCCCGTGAGCCCGGTCAGCGCGGCGGGCTGCCGGATCGAGCCGCCCGTATCAGTGCCGGTGGCCGCCGGTGCCAGCCCGGCCGCCACGGCTGCCGCCGAGCCACCCGAGGATCCGCCCGGCACCCTCGACTCGTCCCAGGGATTGCGGACCGGCCCGAAATAGCTGGTCTCGTTGGACGAACCCATGGCGAACTCGTCCATGTTGGTCTTGCCGAGCAGCACGGTGCCGGCCGCGGTCAGCTTCTCCACCACCGTGGCGTCATACGGTGAGGTGAAGTTGGCCAGCATGCGTGAGGAACAGGTGGTGAGGATGCCGGCGGTGCAGAAGATGTCCTTGTGCGCGATGGGCACGCCGGTCAACGGCCCGCCCTGGCCGGCAGCGATCTCCGCATCCGCGCGCCTGGCGTCCTCGCGGGCGCGCTCGGCCGTCACGGTGACGAAGGCGTTCAGTCGGGTACCGCTGTCCTCGATGCGGGCCAGGAAATGGTCGGTGAGCTCGAGGCTCGAGACCTCTCGCCGGCGCAGGGCGCGGCCCAGCTCGGCCGCGGTCATGGCATGCCAACTCACTCGATGACCCTCGGCACCAGGTAGAGCCCGGCCGCCGTCTCCGGCGCGTTCTGCTGGAACAGGTCACGCTGATCGCTGGCCTCCACCCGGTCCTCGCGCAGCCTCTGCACCATGCCCTGCAGCGGATGGGCCATGGGCTCCACCTGGTCGGTGGCAGCAGAGCCGAGCTGTTCGACGAAATCGATGATGCGGCTCAGGCTGCCCGCGAAGGGCTCGAGCTGATCCTCGCGGATCTGCAGGCGGGCCAGCCTGGCGATGTGTTCCACGTCATGTCGGGTCAGCGTCACGGCGCCTCCGGAGGCAGGGTCGAGGGAGTGAGGATCGGCTGCCAAAGCCGGCAGAAATCCCCGGTGAATCATACACGTCTGCTTGTGCAAAGTCCTGCTGACGGCTAGACTTTGCCGCCATTCCAGACCCCTCACGAGACCAAACTCAGTGAACCTGTTCAAGAACCTCATCGGGCAGTTTTCCAGCGACATCTCCATCGATCTCGGCACGGCCAACACCCTCATCTACGTGCGGGGTCAGGGCATCGTCCTGAACGAGCCCTCCGTCGTGGCCGTCCAGGAGGAGCGCGGCATCAAGTCGGTGGTGGCGGTGGGCGCCGAGGCCAAGACCATGCTCGGACGCACGCCCGACAACATCCAGACCATCCGGCCGATGAAGGACGGCGTGATCGCCGACTTCACCTATACCGAGAAGATGCTGCAGTACTTCATCAGCAAGGTGCACGGCGATCGCTGGTTCAAGCCGAGCCCGCGGGTGCTGGTCTGCGTTCCCTGGGGCGCGACCCAGGTCGAACGGCGGGCCATTCAGGAATCCGCGGAAGGGGCCGGCGCTCGCAAGGTCGACGTGATCTCGGAGCCGATGGCCGCTGCGGTAGGCGCCGGCCTGCCCGTCAACGAAGCGCGGGGTTCCATGGTGGTCGACATTGGCGGCGGCACCTCGGAGGTCGCGGTCATTTCCCTGAACGGCGTGGTCTACGGCGAATCGGTACGGATCGGCGGCGATCGCTTCGACGAGGCCATCATCCAGTACGTCAGGCGCAACTATGGAAGCCTGATCGGCGAAGCCACGGCCGAGCGCATCAAGATCCAGATCGGTTCTGCCTATCCCGCCCAGCAGGTCCAGGAGATGTCGGTCAAGGGCCGTAACCTGACGGAAGGCGTCCCGCGCACCTTTACCCTCAATTCCAACGAAATCCTGGAAGCGCTCAGCGAACCCCTGCAGGGCGTGGTGCAGGCGGTCAAGAAGGCCCTGGAGCAGACCCCCCCGGAACTGGGCGCCGACGTTGCCGACACCGGCATCGTGCTCACCGGTGGCGGCGCACTGCTGCGCGACCTCGACAAGCTCATCGCCGAAGAAACCGGGGTACCGGTGCTGGTGGCCGATGACCCGTTGACCTGCGTGGCGCGCGGCGGCGGGCGCATCCTTGAGTTGAGCGAGGAACACCCGGGCATCTTCGGACTGAACTGAACCGCCGGGCGCCCCTCGGGTCCGGACACGGAGTCTCTTGTTGGCGTCCAGACAGGACCACGACTACAGGCCGCTTCTCGTCTCTGGCCCGTCGCTGGCAGCGCGCCTGTTCATGCTGGTCATCGTCTCGGGCATCCTGATGATTGCCGATCATCGGGCGGGCTATCTCGACGCGCTCCGCAGCACGCTGATGGCAGGCCTCTATCCCCTGCAACGCTCGGTGGATGCGCCATTCTCCGCCGCCCGCTGGCTGAGCGAGGGGCTGGCCACCCACTCGATGCTGCGTCGGGAAAATGGCCGACTGGCCGAAGAAAACCGCGAATTACGGCTGAGACAGATGCGCCTGGATGCGCTGGAGCGCGAAAACGCCCGACTGCGCGAGGCCAGCCAGACCACCGCAAGGGTGATCGACCGCTACCTGGTGGCAGAACTGGTCAGGGTCGAGATGGACCGCCTGCGTCATCGAGTGCTGGTGAATCGAGGCAGCACGGATGGCGTCTATGTGGGCCAGCCAGCGCTCGACGCGCAGGGCGTGTTCGGACAGGTCACCCGGGTGGGCCCCGTCTCGGCGGAGGTGATCATGATTTCAGATCCCGCGCATGCCCTGCCCGTCGCCATCAATCGCACCGGCATGCGGACCATCGCCTACGGCCGAGGCACGCTGGAGCGGATCGAGCTGCCGTTCCTGCCCGGTAACGCGGACATCGAGCCGGGAGACCTGGTGGTGACCTCCGGGCTTGGTGGCGTGTTTCCGCCCGGCTACCCCGTCGGCGAGGTCGAAGAATTGCTGAAGGAGCCTGGAGAACAGGGCCTGCGCGTGACCGTCCGTCCGCTGGCCCGGCTCTCCAGCGACCCCGAGGTCCTGCTCGCCTGGTACGACAACCAGCTGGTAGAGCCCGTGGCCCCGATGTCGCCGAACGACGGCGCCGAGGTGCCCTGACGTGGCCCGCGGCACCGCCTGGCGGACGGCTCGCATGATGCTGCTGGGGGTGACCTCGACGGCCGCCTGCGTGGTCCCCCTGCCGAACTGGCTGGATCCGGCCAGGCCCGCCTTCCTCTCGATCACCTTGCTCTGGCTGGTCTTTGCCGGGCCGAAGCCCGCGGGCCTGCTGGCCGCCTGGCTGGCTGGACTGCTGCTCGATCTGTTGCAGGGAGGGATGCTGGGCCAGAACGCGCTCGCCATGGTGGTAACCGTAGCCATTGCGCTGAAGTTCCGCCTGCAGGTCAAGACCTTTGAGAAGCCTAATCAGACGTTGGTGGTGGCCGGCCTGCTGTTCATCTATGAGTTCCTCATGTTCTGTACCGACTCCCTCGCTGGCCTGCGCGGCCGCGGCGGATGGCAATGGCTCTACCCGGTCACCAGCGCGCTGCTCTGGCCGTGGCTCGATGAACTCCACAAGCGCGTCCTGGGTAGGCACTGAGGCGCAATGCGGCGCAAACAGCTCAAGGACCTAGGTGAGGAGGAGCGGGTATTCATGTTCAGGGCCTGGCTGGCGGC
>JAURMS010000362.1 GCA_030830595.1 Gammaproteobacteria bacterium
CCTTACCTTGATAAGAGCGCCTACATGAATGCGTGCCTTGAGACCTGCCAGACCGACACGCTTCCGCCGGAGGAGGCGTTTTTCGACCGTATTTGTTCCGCTTCTCAGATGATTCACTCAAACCAAGGAGATTGAGCCGGGCGCATCTCTAGCCCTTAAACTGACAACCGGTGTTGCAATCCTTACAGTGGCTGTTATACTAGCAGCCACTGACATTGACACAAGCGATTGCAATGACTTTCCTCCTGGCCCCCCTCCCCGATGACATCCTCGACTGGCGCGGCAGTGCGGCCGAGCTGGCCGAACAGGTCAACCAGCTCCTGCCCCAGCTGGGGGTGCAGGAAGAGGTCGGCACGGTCAACGAGCGGCTGGTCCGCTACTACGTCACCAAGAAGGTCCTGACCCCGCCCGACCGCGAAGGTCGCGAAGCTCTCTTCGGATACCGCCAGGTGGTCGAACTGCTGGTCACCCGCTACCTCATGAAGGACGGCTGGCCACTGGAGAAGATTGCCGCCATGGTGCAGAGCTCGGACCTCGACTCGCTGGTCGCGCCCTCCACCACCGGGGCGGGTTCATCACGCGCGCCCACCCGCGCCGAACAGACCATCGCGCAATTCAGGAAGGGCGGCCGACCTGCGCGTCCGGCCTCGCCGCCCATGGCCTACATGATGGCACCTCCCGACATCCACAAAGCCGCCCAGCTGACGCGCCGCAAGTCGGCGCTCAGCAGCAGCCTGAAGTTCCTGGGCAACCCGCAGGGGCGTCCGCAGCGCCAGCGCTCCGTGCGCATCGACCTTACGCCCTGGTGCCAGGTGCACATCGACGAGAACCAGCTGAACCAGCTCACCGACGAAGCCGCCGAGGCGCTGGGTACGGCATTGACCCACACGCTCCAGGAAGAGCGCATCAAAACAGGAGACAAGTCATGACCACCCCCACCCTCTGCATCACGCCCCGCCGCAACGCCCTGCTGGCCGATCACGACAACACGCTGGAGGTGCTGGTGCGCGTGCAGGCGCCCGACGCACCGGCCACCCAGGCCCCCGCCCGCCAGCCGCTGAACATCGCCCTGGTCATCGACCGCTCGGGCTCTATGAGCGGTCGCCCGCTGCACGAAGCCGTCCGCTGCGCCAACTTCGTGATCGACAGCCTGACACCCGACGACCAGGCCTCGCTCGTGGTTTACGACGACAGCGTCCACACGCTGGTGCCGACGACCCCCGTGACGGACCGCGACCGGTTCCGTCGCGCCCTGGGCACCGTACACAGCGGCGGCAGCACCGACCTGCACGGCGGCTGGCTGCGCGGCGCCGAAACGCTCGCACCCCTCGCCGAGTCCAAGGCCCTCTCGCGGGTGATCCTGCTCTCCGACGGCTGCGCCAACCATGGCCTGACCGACCTGGCGGAGATCACCGCGCAGAGCAAGGCCCTGGCCGAGGCGGGCGTGAGCACCTCCACCTATGGACTGGGCGACGGCTTCAACGAGGAGTTGATGGTGGCCATGGCGCGAGCGAGCCAGGGCAACAACTACTACGGGCAGACGGCCGACGACCTGATGGATCCCTTCCGCGAGGAGTTCGCGCTGCTCAACGCCCTGTATGCGCGCAAGTTGGCGCTTGAACTAAAGGCCGCGGACGGTGTGGAACTGGAAGTACTGAACGACTACGACTTGCTGGAGCCGGGCCGCTGGCGCCTGCCGGACCTGGCCTATGGCGCCGAGGCCTGGGCGCTGGTGAGGCTGACCCTGACCCAGGACAAGGTTGCAGCCCTCGGCGGCACCAGGCCCGGTACCCTCCTGACCGCGAGCGTTCGCTACGAGGATCGCGGCGGCGAACCGCGGGCGATCAAGCCCCGCAAGCTGGCGCTGACTGCATTGCCCGCCGCGGCCTTCGCAGCAGTCGCCGAGGACGAACTGGTCAAGCGCCGGGCGGATGAGTTGATCGCTGCCGGCATCCAGAAGAAGGCGCGTCGGGCCGCCATGGCCGGCGACTGGCGACACGTGGACCAGTACATCGAACGGCTGCGCGGCCTCGGCAAGGACAATGCCTGGATCGAGGCGGTCACGGCAGAGTTGCGCCAGCTGGCTGAGCAGCGCGACCAGATGCGCTTTGCCAAGGAAAGCATGTACTCCTCGAGCCGGATGTCACGGCGACTGGCCAGTCGGTTCGAGATGAACGAGCTGACGGAGGAGCAGGTACCCGACTACGTCCGCCGCAAAATGGCGCAGGGCAAACGGGATCCAAAAGACCTGCGCTGAGGCAGGGCGGCAGCGGGACTTTTCTTGTGAGGATGCCAGGGCTACCGCCGCACCGTGATCCAGTTGCAGCCCGGTCGAGAACCAGTCATTGATGAACAGCTATGAAAGTCATATAATGAAAGCGCATCAAGACGGGAGACGGCTCCCCCCAACCTGCCCACCCGGGCAAGGTGGTTCCCCGACAGGGGGATGCGGCCGGAACAGGTAACGAAACGGGTACTTAACGAGTTACAACAACGCGACTGTGCATGAGGAGCGAGGCATTTGCCTCCGCCAACCTGCCCCGCCCGGGCAAGGTGGTTCCGCGATGAGCGGCATGCGGCCGGGAAGGCAACCCAACGGGCCCTTCCCGAGCAACATCTGCCATCGCTCCTCAGCCTTCGCTGCAGGAGACCGCCATGGCACGACGCAAGAAACCTTCCCAGCCACCCGCCGAGGCGCCCTGCGCCCCACCGCCTGACGGCATCCTCGCCAGGCTGGGGCTGTACGGACTTGGCTCGCTCGAGCCGGTAATCCTCGCCGCCCTCGCCACCGAGGAGCCGTTGCTGCTTATCGGCGCCCACGGCACCGGCAAGACCCTGCTGCTGACCCGGGTGGCCGAGGCACTGGGTTTGTCGTTCCGTCATTACAATGCCTCGCTGCTGAACTTTGACGACCTGGTCGGGTTTCCGCTGCCCGGCAAGGACGGCACGCTCGAGTACGTGCGCACCCCGGCCGCCATCTGGGGCGCGGGCGCGGTGATCTTTGACGAGATCAGCCGCTGCCGACCGGATATACAGAACAAGCTCTTCCCGGTGATCCACGAGCGGCGCGTGCAGGGCCTGCCGCTGACCGGACTGCGCTATCGCTGGGCGGCGATGAACCCGCCGGCCACAGAGGACCAGGACTCGCCCTACGTAGGCAGCGAGCCGCTGGATCCGGCGCTGGCCGACCGCTTCGCCTTTGTCGTGCAGATGCCCGCCTGGTCCAGCCTGTCGGAGGCCGAGCAGCTGCGCATCATCGATTCACAGCATGGCCCGGTCGCAGCCGGGATTGCGGCTGACCTGTGCACTCGGCTCGAGCGGCTGCGTCAGCTGGTGCCGACGGTTCGCAATGCGCTGGATGCTGCCCTGCCTCGCTACGTGCAGACGCTGGTGGCCCTGCTGGCCCAGACCGACCTGCACCTGAGCCCTCGCCGCGCGGCCACGCTATGCCGCACGCTTCCGGCTGTTCACGCCGCCGCCCTGGCCGAACGGCCGGATGCGCGGGCCGACGACTCCGCATGGCTGGCCCTGCAGGCCAGCCTGCCGCAGCGCGCCGAGGGCAAGGCGATCCCGGAAGCCAAGGTGCTCGCGGCCCACCGTGAAGCCTGGCGCCTGGCCGGTGTGAAGGCCGACGATCCGCTGCGCGTCCTGCTGATCCAACCGGACCCGCTGGAACGGCTGCGGCTGGCCGGCTGCACCACCGGACTCGCCAAGGCTGAACTGTCCGCCGTGGTGGCAGACGCCCTCGCCAGCCTGCAGCCCGGTGCTCGCGCAGCGGCCGCGGTGCACCTCTTCGAGTCGGAGGCCATCGGCCGACTCAATGCGGCCGTCGCCGAACAGGCCGGCGAACTCTATCGCGATGCCGTGGTACCCGTGGAGTTCTCGGAAGCCATAACCACCCGCAGCCAGCGCTACGACACCTGGAGCCGTATAAAGGACCTGTTGGCCCGCCTCGATCCCAACGAGCCGCGCGACGTGCTGTGCGCCAATGCCCTGGCCGCCTCGTTTGCCCGCAAGGAACTGGCCACGTCAGCGGATGCGGCAGCCGCCCTGAACGCCTTCCGGGAGGCCGACCAACGGCTGCGAAGGCAGGCTGCATGATCAGGGACGCCATCCCGCATCACCGTTACGCCCACAACATGTCGGCGCCGCCACGCACCACGGTCTCCTACCAGGGGTTGTTGGCGCTGAAGGAACCGGGCTACTCGAGTGCGGCCACGTCGGGATCCCGCGTCGGCCTCCGGCTCGCCCTGCCGGCGAAGTTCCCGATACTGCCCGCGCGGATCCTGGGCGCGCTCGGCCAGCCGCGTGCCCGGGATGCAGCGGCCGCGCTCGAAGCGTTGATCGAGCAGCACTCGACGCAACTGCCCATCCCCGATGGCTGCCTGGTCCTGCCCACCCGTCAGCCGGCCGAGGAATGCGTGGCCGCGCCGCTCACGACACTCGTCGCCATCACCAAGTCCTCGGAGGTGGTGTGGCTGCGCGGCAAGTTGCCAAGGCTGGAGCGGCTGAACCGCCTGACCGCCATCACCCTCTGGCTGCCGGTTTCGGCGGCCAGCGAGCTCAAGGAGATCACGCCATGAGATCACTGGATTCCGCAGCGCTGACCGACCAGGTGCTGGACTGCTTCCCGAGCGGGAGCTACGCGCTCTCGGCACTCCTGCGGCTGATGGACATCGAGGCCAGCACCGAGGTACCCACCGCCGCGGTGGAATGCAAGCGCCAGCCGCGCATGCTGATCAACCCGGAGTTCGTGGCCGCGCACGCGCCGACCCCGGAAAAGTTGCTGATGCTGGTGATGCACGAACTGCATCACGTGCTGCTCGGCCACACGACGCTGTTTCCGACCCTGACCCCGGTGCAGAACTTCGTGTTCGACTGCGTGATCAACGCGCTGCTGTGCCGCATGTTTCCGGCCCCGGAATACGTGGCGTTTTTTGGCGACCTTATGGACAGCACGCAGTTTCCCCACTGCCTGCTGGGTCCGCCGGCCGACTGGGGCCGCGCCACCTGGAGCCTACCGACCGGGATCAAGGCCCTGCCCCAGCGTCAGCGCCGGGCGGTCGGCGATGTCTACCGCGCCCTGTATTCGGACACCGGCGCCACCTATCTCGAGCTGTACGAGATCCTGCCCCGTTATCTCACGGAGGAGTCGATCCACGGCGTGCCGCTACTGGGCAGCCATCATTCGGGAGGCGCGTTGAGCGGGCCACTCGAGCGTCGCTCGCCGGTGCTCTTCGACCTGGTCCGCAGCATCGTCGAGGAATGGCCGCAGCCACCGGATCCGATCCGGGGACGATCGCTGTCGGACCTGGTCACCGAATCCACGGTTAACCCGCGCACGTCGCCGGGCAGTCGATCGCTCCTGCGCGAACTGATCGGCAAGGTCGCGGACCACGGCGCAAGCGGACGCATCCGCCGCACGGGCTGGGACACGGTGACGGTCGACGGGCCACTGCCCGCCTTCTCCCGCCGTACCGCGGTCCAGGCCGCTCTTGGGCTGCGCCCACTCCTGCAACCGAACACCGTGCCCCAGCGCCGGCGTGTCGACCAGGGTCAGCGGGTGCACGTGTATCTGGACGTGTCCGGCAGCATGAATAACGTCCGGTCCGCCCTCTATGGCGCGATCCTGGATTCTAAGGAGTGGATCCATCCCAGGGTGCACCTGTTTTCGGGACGGGTCGTGGACGTAACGCTTCGCGAGATGCGGGCCGGTCGCTGCGTCTCGGATAACAGCACGGCCATCGAATGCGTCGCCCAGCACATCGACGCACACCGCGTGAAGCGCGCGCTGATCGTGACCGACGGGTTCGTGGGCACGCCGACCGGCGCTCATCGAGAGGTACTGAAGCGCATCCGACTCGCAGTGGCCTACGTCGGCCACAACTGGAATGCCACGGACCTCGCCGAGGTCGCTAATTTTACGCGGCGACTGCCGCAAGGAGTTTGAGATGTCTGCAGCACTGTATCCCGCCGAATACATATTCCCCGGCCATCCGGACAAGCTCTGCGACGCAATCGCCGATGCGCTGGTACTGGAGGCCAGCCGGCGCGAGCAGCGGGCCTTGGTCGGGGTCGAAGTCGCCGTGCATCGCGCGAGCGTGTTCGTGACCGGCCGCATCGGCTGCGAGGCGGCCGAAAAGATTGACGTCGAGGGGCTGGTGCGGCAGGTGTACCAGACCGCCGGCTACGGCCCGGACTGGGAACCGGCGCCAGATGCGCTCAAGGTCGTGAACGAGCTGTGCCTTGGCCCGCTCGAGGACGGCGAAGCCGAGTTCCGGGAGTGTGCGGATGACCAGGCCATCTGCGTCGGCCATGCCGTGGATTCGCCCGAGACGAATGACCTGCCCATCGAGCACTGGCTGGCCTGGCGGCTGGCGCGTCGGCTCTACCGTTTGCGGCACGAACACCCCGGCCTGCTACTCGGACCGGACGGCAAGGTGATCGTGGCGCTGCGCTCAGATGGGGCCGAACACCGGCTCGAACGCTTCAGCTGTTCGCTTCAGCAGCGTGAAGCCGCCGATGCGATAGCCCTGCATCGGGCCGTGCGCCTGGCGGTTGAGGAGGAGCTGGCTGGTTGCGCGGTGCCCGGGCTGTCGCGGGCCTTACCTGCAGAGCTGTTTGTGAACGGGGCCGGCGCCTTCGAGGTGGGCGGCACCGAGGGCGACAACGGGCTCTCGGGCAAGAAGCTGGTGGTCGATGCCTATGGGCCGCGGGTGCCGATCGGCGGCGGGGCGTGGTCCGGTAAGGACTTTTTCAAGGCCGACCGGGCAGGCGGGCTCTACGCCCGGCGCCTGGCCAAGCTATTGGTGAGCCTCGGCATCGCCCGGCATGCGACCGTGTGGGTGCACTGGAGGCCCGGCGCCGAGGCCTGCGAGATCATGCGCGTGGAAGGGGCCACGCTCGAACAGGCCCAGCGCTGCGCACGCCTGCTCGACCCCACCCTGAAAGGCAGCGGCGAGCGCTGGAGCGGCCAGCCGGACCTGGTGGAAATCGCCCGATGGGGGCATTTCACGGAGGCGTCGAGACCGTGGGAGGCGAGCGCGACCTAGCTGGTGTGGTTACCAGGTCACCCCGCCGACCAAGGTGCCGGCAGCAAGGACCAGGCG
>JAURMS010000047.1 GCA_030830595.1 Gammaproteobacteria bacterium
GCCCAGTGCATCGCCCACCGCGATGTTGGGCACGTCCGCCACGGTCACCGCGCCGATGCCGGTCACGAGCTCCGGCAGCGAGGTCACGGTGGCCATCATGATGACCCCGACCAGGGTGCGCCCCAGCCCGGTGCGCTCGGCAATCACGTCGCCGAAGCGCGAAAGCTGGTAACCGGCCGTGCCGATGACTGCGGTACAGAGCATGAAGGTGAGCCAGGTTTCGCCCATGGCCTCAGGCTAACCCCAAGCGGCCGGCTGTGCCAGAATCCATCCATGAGGATGCGCCACTCGACCAGTCCTCCCCATACCTGCGTGATCGGTGCAGGCTCCTCCGGATTGCCGGTGATCAAGGCGCTGAGGGACCGTGGCCTGCCGGTCACCTGCTACGAGCGCACCCCCCACCTTGGCGGGCTCTGGTGCATCGACAACAAGCCCTGGGGGGCGAGCGCCGCCTACGATTCGCTGCACATCAACACCGACACCCGGCTGATGGAGTACCAGGACTGGCCGATGCCGGCCGACTTGCCGGCCTATCCCGACCATCGCCAGATCCACGGCTACTTTGAGTCCTACGCCGAGCGCTTTGGCCTGCGCGAGAACATTCGCTTCGGCAGCGAGGTGCGCCGCTGCGAGCGCGATGCAGAGAGGCGCTGGCACGTGACCCTGGCGGACGGCGATACCGCTCAGTTCGATGCCCTGGTGGTCGCCAACGGGCATCACTGGGACCCGCAGGGGCCCGACCCGATGCCGCCCGGGGAGTTCGGCGGGGCCCAGATCCACTCGCACCTGTACCGGAATCCGCGCGAGCCGCTGGACCTGATCGGCAAGCGTGTGGTGGTCGTGGGCCTGGGCAACAGTGCGGTGGACATCGCCACCGAACTGGCCAGTCGCGCCAACGCGGAGCGCGTGTACCTGGTGGCACGACGCGGCGCCTGGATCCTGCCGAAGTGGTTCATGGGCACGCCCATCACCCGCATGCCGCAGCCACAGAACCTGCTGCCCTGGCTGCCCTGGCAGGTCACCTCCCTGGTGCTCGGACTGGTCATGCGCCTGCAGTTCGGCCATCCCGCCGACTATGGATTGCCCAGGCCGGACCACCGACCGCTGCAGTCCCATCCCACGGTCAGCCAGGACCTGCTCTCACGCATCGGCCATGGTGACCTGCTGGTGAAGCCCGCCATCCGCGAGCTGCGCGGCGATCGGGTGCTGTTCGAGGACGGCAGCGAGGAGCCGGTCGATGCCATCATCTGGTGTACCGGCTACAAAGTGAGCTTTCCGTTCTTCGACCAGGACTTCCTGGCGGCACCCGACAACGTGCTGCCGCTGTGGCATCGAACGGTTCGCCCCGATCTCGACAACCTGTTCTTCGTGGGCCTGTACCAGCCGCTCGGGTCGGTCATGCAGCCAGCGGAGCTGCAGGCGCGGGTGATCGGTGAATACCTGGCCGGCCGGCTGGAACTGCCGGACGAGGCAGCGATGCGCCGCGACATGGCCCGCGAGCAGCGGGCGCTGGCGAAGCGCTACCGGCATTCACGCCGGCACACCATGCAGGTGGATTTCGGGCCATACATACACCGACTGAGAAGGCTACTGAGGGAGGGGACGCTCTCATGAAGGGACTGATGATGGACACGCCGCTGTTGATCACCGACATCATGCGGCATGCGGAGCGCTGCCACGGCAGTACGGAAGTGGTCTCGGTCACAGTGGACAACCCGAGGCACCGCACCACCCTCGCCGAGATCTTCCGGCGCGCTCGCAAGCTGGCCAATGCGCTGAAGGCGGCCGGCATCCGCAAGGGAGACCGAGTCGGCACCGTGGCCTGGAACGACTATCGGCACCTGGAGCTCTACTATGCAGTGTCCTGCATGGGCGCGGTGCTGCACACCATCAACCCACGCCTGTTTCCCGAGCAGGTCGGCTACATCGTCAACCATGCCGAGGACCGCCTGCTGTTCGTCGATCCGCTGGTCATGCCGCTGATCGACCAGCTGCGACCCGGGTTCGGCAAGGTCGAGCAGGTCATTGCCCTGTGCGACGCGGCCCACCTGCCGCAGGCCAGCAACGGACCGATCACGGACTACGAGTCATTCATCGCACCCGCCGCGGAGGAATTCCACTGGCCGGAGTTCGACGAGCACACCGCCAGCTCGCTCTGCTACACCTCGGGCACCACCGGCCATCCAAAGGGCGTGCTGTTCAGCCATCGCTCGACCGTCCTGCACAACTACGCGGCCTTGATCGGCGACTCCATCGGCTGCACCCGCCGCGACACCATCCTGGTGGTGGTGCCCATGTTCCACGTGAACGCCTGGGGCATCCCCTATGCGGGACCCTCGGTCGGCACCCGGCTGGTGATGCCCGGCCCGAAGATGGGCGATGGCGCCACGCTCGCTGCGCTCATCACCGAGGAAGGCTGCACACTGGCCGCCGGCGTCCCAACGGTATGGCAGGCGCTGCTGGCCCATGCGCGGACGGCACAGATGAAGCTCTCGCCCCTCAGGCGGGTATCGGTAGGCGGCTCGGCCTGCCCGCTCTCGATCATGACGGAGTTTCGGGAGCGCCACGACGTAGAGGTCCTGCACGCCTGGGGCATGACCGAGATGAGCCCCATCGGCACCCTGAACTCTCCGCCACGCGGCTTCGAGGACTGGCCACCCGAAGAGCAGGACGCGCTCCGGATCCGCCAGGGCCAGCCCGTACTCGGCGTGCAGATGAAGATCGTCGACGACCAGGGACACGAACTGCCCCATGACGGGCGGACCAGCGGCATCGTGAAAGTGCGTGGGCCCTGGATCTGCAGCAGCTATTACCAGCCTGACGAGCCAAGCGATGCACACGCCGAGAAGGGCTGGTTTGCCACGGGGGACGTGGCCACGCTGCATCCCGATGGCTCCATGACGATCACTGATCGAGCCAAGGACGTGATCAAGTCCGGTGGCGAGTGGATCAGCTCCATCGACCTGGAAAATACGGTCTGCGGCCACCCACAGGTCATGCAGGCTGCTGTCATCGGGGTTCGACACCCGAAGTGGGACGAGCGGCCTGTACTCATCGTGGTGCCGCAGCCGGGTGAATCGCCGACACGCGAGGCCCTGCTCCAGTGGCTTGCCGACAAGGTCGCAAAGTGGTGGATCCCCGACGACGTGGTGTTTGTTGACAAGCTGCCGCTGA
>JAURMS010000048.1 GCA_030830595.1 Gammaproteobacteria bacterium
AGGCGCGGAGATCGAGGGCGGCCAGGTCGAAGTCCTCCACGCAACAGTCCTCATCGGTGAACAGCAGCGCCGTGGGTCGACCCGCCTGCGGCGCCTGAGACTCCCTGAGCGGTAGCACCGGTGACAGCCCCTCGGGCTCAGTAGACTCCAGGCCCTCGCTGACCTCGGCGAGGTCAGTGACGCGAGGCCTGAAACGCCCATCAGTGAAGGTGGCGATGTTATTCGCCCGCGCCGCGTACGGCTTGCCGCGCGTATGCAAGCCCGCCACCCAGCGCCAGCCGAGGGTGTTGGAGGCCGCATCTCCGTCCAGCAGGTGCCGATAGAAGAAGTCGGCGCCGAGGCGCCACGGCAGCCCCAGGGTAAAGATCCAGATCGAGGCGAACCACATGCGGGCGTGGTTGTGCAGGGTGCCGGTCTCGACGAGTTCCTGCGCCCAGGCGTCGAAGCATTCGAGACCCGTCTGCCCCGCCTCGGCACGGCGCAGCGCACGAGCCAGTCGGCGATCACCTTCGACGGACAATCGATCTGCCTTCACACCTTCCCGGTAACTGGCCCAGACCTGTGGGCGTCGCTCCAGCCAGCCCTTGAAGTAGCCACGCCAGATCACTTCCTGCACAAATTTCTCGGCATCGACAGGCCCGTGTGCGCCCACAGCCGCGGTCACGAGTTCCTCCTCGGTGATAAGGCGACGGCGGACGTAGGGCGAGAGACCGGAGACGGCCGTGCGCCGCCCGGGTCCGTGGTCGTAGTTTCGACCGTTGGCATAGCGGCGGCCCATGGCAGGCACGAAGGCCTGCATGGCCGCCAGGGCGGCCTCGCGGGTGGCCAAGGGAGGGCTGTTCATGGGTTCAACGATTACTTGTCATATCCGTCTTCTAGTGTACCGAGATGATCAATCCCATTGCGCCGCCTTGCCGTCTGGCTGCATTGTTGGCACTGATGGCCTCCTTCACCGCCCTCGCCGAGCCGCTGGTCATCGCCCATCGAGGCGCATCGGGACACCGCCCGGAACATACGCTGGAGTCCTATCGGCTGGCGATTGAGATGGGTACGGATTTCATTGAGCCCGACCTGGTGGCGACCCGTGATGGCCGCCTCGTCGCTCGACACGAACCCGAGATTGGCGCGACGACCGACGTAGCCAAACGCCCGGAATTTGCCTCTCGGCGGCGCACGACTACGATAGACGGCGTGGAAGTATCCGGCTGGTTCACCACGGATTTCACCTTGGCAGAGCTCAAGACGCTGCGCGCGGTGCAACCCCATCCAGACCGCTCCTCCGCATTCGATGGGCTGTATGAAGTGCCCACCCTTGAAGAGATCATCGCGCTGGCGAAGGATGCCGCCGTGGCCCGCGGCCATCCCATCGGCATTTATCCTGAAACCAAGCATCCCTCCTGGCACTGCGCGCAGGGGCTGCCGCTGGAGCCGGCGCTGCTCGCGGCCCTGGAGACCGCCGGCTGGACATCGCGTGAGGCCCCCGTCTTTATCCAGTCCTTCGAGGCCGGCAACCTGCGCTGGCTGAGGGAGCGGACCTCCGTCCAGTTGGTTCAATTAATCAACGGGGGCGCGCTGGGCGAGGACGGCATGCCCGCCCCCACCCCCGTCATTCGCCTGGCCAGCGACTGCCTCCTGTATCCAATCGAGACCCCGCCGGATCTCTCGAAGCCCGGTGAGCGCCGCGCGAAGGCGTTCGAGGAGATTGCCGCGTACGCGGATGCGGTCGGACCGTGGAAGCGCTGGATCGTCGGCGAGCAGACCGTCGAGGGCGTACGGCGCGCGACGCCAGCCTCGGATTTCATCCCGCGTGCTCATGCGGCGGGCCTTGCGGTGCATGCCTGGACCTTCAGGAACGAATCGAAGTATTTATTAGCCGACTACGAAGGCGACCCTGCCAATGAATATCGCGCCTTTGCGGCACTGGGAGTCGATGGGATGTTTACCGACTATCCGGATACGGCGGTGGCGGCGCTCGATTGAGCGGACCGCCAGTAGTGGGCTTGAGCCTCGGCAACCTGAGTGGTTCGGCAGCGGACCAATCGACAGACACTGACGCCGAGATTTTGGTGCCCAACTCATTGCTTTTATTGAAAAGGTGGCGGAGAGAGAGGGATTCGAACCCTCGAAGGGCTTTTGGCCCTTACGCCCTTAGCAGGGGCGCGCCTTCGACCACTCGGCCATCTCTCCGGTGTGGGAATGATACCGAGCGCCCGGGGGCCGGGTAAAGGAAAAAACCCCGGCGGGTCAACCGGCTGAGTAGGCCTTGTCGTCGTGGTCGGGCATCGCCGTGACGCCCTGCTCGGCCTGGATCCGCTGGTAGATTTCCTCGCGGTGCACCGAGACGTGCTTGGGGGCATTCACCCCGATGCGGACCTGATTGCCCTTGACGCCGAGGACAGTCACGGTGACTTCGTCACCGACCATCAAGGTTTCGCCGATTCGCCGAGTCAGAATAAGCATCCCTGTCTATCCTGTATTGGTTGGGGATGTATCGAAATTATTACACCGCAGGGCGGCTTTCCCTACGCCAAACCCTTAATTGAAGGCATATGGGTCACTTTCTGAGCCGCCAAAAGATCGGGCCGGGAGCCCGGATACCCTCAGGTACCCGAACCCCCGGCCCGTGTGGTCTGCCTTAGAACCCGTAGCGGACCGTGGCGCGGACCATGTCCCCGCTCATGCCGCTGGAGCTCAGCGGGTTGGAGCCGTACTCCATCCCCAGCGTCCAGCCCTGGATCAGGGCCTCGAACCCGAGTGACAGGCTCAGGCTGCCCTCGTTATCCGAACCCTGGCGCAGCGAGTACTCGATGCCGGGCAGGTCGAGGTAGGCCATGTCCTGACGGTAGTTGCCCACCGTCCGCATCCGGTACTCGGCACGGACCATCGGAGTCAGCAGGCCCCAGGAGCGGGACAGGGTGTAGGCCGCGCGACCACCGAGCACCAGGCTGTTGACCGTCTGGTCGGCAGCCCCGAAGCCCAGGGCCAATTGCGTGGAGCCGCTCTCCTCGTACCGATCCAGGTCGATCTTGACCATGTCGTAGCGCAGGTAGCCGGTCAGCAGCACCTTCTCGCTGTCGATCATGTCGCCGGCCAGGCCGATGGAGCCCATGGTGAGGCTGCCATTACGGCTGCCGCTGACCATGCTGCCGTCGTAGCTGACGTAGCGATCGCTGTCGATGCTCAGGTCGCCGCCACCGATCATGGCCTCCACGTAGAGGCGACCGGCCGGGTTGTAGCTGACGTAGGCCATGAAGGTGGTGGCATCGGCATCGCTCTGGGTGCCGTTGCTGCCAAACTCAGACTCGCCCCAGCCGAAGCCCACTGCGGCACCGGCCATCAGCTTGTCGCTGAACTTGAAGTCGATACCGGCGGACAGGGCATCACTGGTGAAGTCCTGGCCACGGTAGTCGTCGTCGCTCAGCGAACCGCTGACCCAGTAGCCGAACTTCGGCAGGGTCTCGTCGCACTCGCTGCCCGAGGTGCCCAGGGTAACGCCAGAGCGCGCCTGGTTGTCCTGCGGGTCGAGTGAGTTGCGACCGCGGCTGTCGTTGTCGCCACTCAGGCCGAGGTCGGCCGACAGGCCGCAGCGGAAGGCACTGCGGTTGCCCTCGAGGTGACGCATCACGTTCATGATCTGCCCTTCGCCGAAGCGGCGGGCCAGGCCGAACTGGCCGTCGATCATGCCGATCAGCTCCGGATCGCGGGTCGGATCCGGGCGGCCCTCGATGGTGAGGGTGTACGCCTGGCTGCCCACGCGGCCGTCCGCATCGGTGGCCGTGACAGTGAAGCTGAAGTCACCGAACACAGTTGGCGTGCCGGAGATGATCCCGGTGGAGCCGTTGAGCGTCAGGCCGGCAGGCAGGGCACCCGCAGACACCGAGTAGGTGTAGGGGGCCACGCCACCGTCGGCGCTCAGCTGCTCGGAGTAGGCTTCGCCCGACTCGCCATCAGGCAGGGTGGCCGGGGTGATGGTGATCACCAAGGCCGCGCCGATCTGCAGGCTGTAGGCCTGCGAGCCGGTGTTGCCACCCGAGTCCGTCGCCGTGATGGTGAAGCTGTAGGCGCCTTCAGTGGTCGGCGTGCCGGAGAGCGTGCAGCTGGCGGCATCCAGGGTGATGCCGGCAGGCAGCGCGCCCGCGGTGACCGCGCAGCTGTAGCCCGAGCCACTACCGCCCGTCACGGTCAGGGCCTGGCTGTAGGGCAGCGCCACCTCACCGTCCGGCAGGGTCGCCGGCGCAATGGTGAGCGCCACACCCACGATCTCGACCGTGTAGGCCTGCGAGGCGGTATCGCCCAGGCCATCGGTCACCG
>JAURMS010000363.1 GCA_030830595.1 Gammaproteobacteria bacterium
AGAACGGCCGCGGGTCTCACGGTACCCTCGGGCATCAGGCTGGGAGGCCAGGGGGATGAGCCCGGCCTGCAGGAGGCGCTGGCTGCAGCCGGCTACGAGGCGGAGTTGCCCTACCTCTTTGCTGTGTATGAAGACGGCGCCATCCAGCATATCGTTCATCGTGGACAGGCACGCAGGATTACCCCCATTCGGATCGATGAATCACTGGTGGAACTGCCGCTTTCGGAACTGCAGCTTGAGGCGATCTCCAGTCCGGCGGAGCGCGCAATGATTGCCCGCTTCCTGCACGAGCGCGAGTCGAACGTCCCGGGAATTTACGTTGGCGATGCCAACGCCGGCACCTTGCTCACTTTGGCCGGCCAGCAGGCCTGACTTAAGGCAGCGAACTGGCGCCCGGCCAGTTGCCCGAGCGAATCAACGCCGGAGCAGTCTCCAGCCACGTTTTTCGCATGGCCACACAGGCGGCCGACAGCGGACGGCTACGCGGAACCACGATGGCCAGGCGGCGACTGATGGCGGGGTTCGCCAAAGGGCGGGCGAACAACTCGCCACGGGCAAGCTGCGCGGCCACCGTGGCCAGCGGCAGCACCGTATGGGCCACCCCTCTCGTAGCCAATTCCATCTGCAGCGCCAGCGAGTTGACCTCGATGACGTTATTCAGGGTGCTGCCGGATTGTCGCGCCGCGGTCTCGACCAACCGGCGCAGGGCGTGGTCAGGACCAGGCAGCGCCATCGGCTGACTCAGGGCCACCTTCAATGACACGCCACGACCACCCGCCAGGCTGCTGCCGACGGCTCCCACCAAGTGCAGGCTCTCCTCGAGCAACAATCGACTGTCCATGCCACGCAACCGCCCGGCAAGGTAGGTGATCGCGAGGTCAATGGACCCACGTTCCAGCATGTCGATCAAATGACCACTGAGGGACTCCTCGACCCGGATCCGGACATTAGGATATTGCGCCTGGAAGTTCTCCAGGATGCGCCCGGCGAGGCCATGCGCGAGGGTCGGAATGATCCCCAGCGCGAGTTGCCCCTCTACCCGACCCGCCGCTGCCCGTACGGATTGCTCGAGCGAGTCCGCTCGCCGCAGCAAGTCGGCGGCCTGCCGAAGCAGCGCTTCACCCGATGCAGTCGCCACCACACCACGACGATGGCGGGTCAACAGCTGGCACCCCAGGCTTTCCTCAAGAAGCCTCAGCTCCCGGCTAAGCGCAGGCTGCGGAATATCCAGGCGTACCGCAGCAGCGCTGATACTGCCAGCCTCGACCACGGCGAGGAAGTTGCGCAAACGCCTGAGTTCCAGTCGCGCCATTGATATCTATTATCTTTATGGAAGGTATAAAAAACATATCATAGATTTATATCTATGATGTTCATAAGATTGGCGTCATGACTGAAGAAAATGCTCACGCCCCGGGAGCTGACTACCCCGAAATTCGCCAGGAAGTGGCGAAACTCTGCGCCCGCTACCCTGGCGAGTATTGGCGCAAGCTGGATTCAGCACGAGCCTATCCCACCGATTTTGTCCGCGACCTGAGCGACTCGGGCTACCTGGCCCTGTTGATTCCGGAGCAATACGGCGGCTCGGGCCTGCCGCTGACCGCAGCCTGCGCAGTGCTGGAGGAGATCCACCGCGCGGGCTGCAACGGCGGGGCCTGCCACGCGCAGATGTACACCATGGGCACGCTCCTGAGACACGGCAGCGAGGAGCAGAAGGCGAAGCTGCTACCGGCCATTGCCAGCGGCGAGATACGCCTGCAGGCGTTTGGGGTCACCGAGCCTACCAGTGGTACGGACACCACCCGGATCCGCACCCGCGCGGTGCGGGATGGCGACCACTACGTGGTCAACGGGTCGAAGATCTGGATTTCGCGAAGTGAGCACTCGGACTTCATGGTCTTGCTGGTGCGGACCACGCCCCGGGAGGAATGCGCGCGTCGCACGGACGGGATGAGCGTGCTTTTGGTGGATATGCGGGAAGCAGTGGGTAACGGGCTGAGCATCAAGCCGATCCGGACCATGATGAATCACGCAACGACCGAACTTTTTTTCGACAATCTGAAGGTCCCCGTCGCCAATCTGATCGGCGAGGAAGGGCGTGGATTTCGCTACATCATGGATGGCATGAATCCTGAGCGCATCCTGATTGCCGCCGAATGTATCGGCGATGCGCGTTTCTTCATTGACAAGGCCTCGCGTTACGCCATTGAGCGTGAGGTTTTTGGCCGACCCATCGGGCAGAACCAGGGCATTCAGTTTCCTATCGCAAGGGCTTACGTGCAGACCGAGGCGGCAGCTGCCATCGTGCGCGAGGCCGCCTCACTGTACGACGCGGGCCTGCCGTGCGGGTCACGGGCCAACATGGCCAAGATGCTGGCGGCGGAGGCCTCCTGGGCAGCGGGGGATACCTGCATCCAGACCCATGGCGGGTATGGGTTCGCCGAGGAGTACGACATCGAGCGCAAGTTTCGCGAGACCCGGCTCTACCAGGTCGCACCCATCTCTACCAACCTCATCCTCTCTCATATCGCCACCCACGAACTAGGCATGCCCAAGTCCTTTTGATGAGCCCCCAGCACTCATCGGTGGATCTCATAGAGCAGGATGTCCTGACCCAGGCCAGGGCCCGCCAGCTTGCCGCCTTGCTGGACTGGGAGCAGGCCCCCAGCGACGGTCACCCGTTTCCTGCCGCGTGGCTGTGGACGCTGTTTCAGCCGGCGCCAAGCCCGGCCCAGACCGGCGTCGATGGCCATCCCCGGACCGGCGGCTTCTTGCCCGACACCGGACTGCCCAGGCGGATGTGGGCATCGAGCAAGCTGTCACAGTCGGGTGACTTCAGGGTGGGCGAAACGGTCACTCGCCGCAGCACGGTCGCCGGCCTAGAGCACAAGTCAGGACGGAGCGGCAACCTGTGTTTTGTCCAGGTCGAACATCGACTGGAATCGCCCGGCGGCGGAGCCCTCGAGGAGACTCAGGTGCTGGTCTACCGGGAAGCATCCACCGGAAGCTACCAGCACGCACCGCCGGACCCGGGCAAGATGATTCGAGAGGTGGACTGGCAGCAGGAATGGTTGCCTGACCCGGTGATGCTGTTCAGGTATTCAGCCCTGACCTACAACGCCCACCGCATTCACTACGACCTACCCTATGCCACCGACGTCGAGGGCTATCCGGGCCTTGTCGTCCACGCGCCACTGATGGCCACGGTTCTGATGAACGCCTACCTGCGCCGCAATCCGGAGGCTGGCTTCCGATCCTGGGAGTTTCGGGGCCTGCAGCCCGTCTTTGCCGGACAACGGGTGCTGCTGTGCGGTAAACATGCAGATGGCATGACTCACCTGTGGGTCATGAATGAGGATCACCAACCGGCTTTTGCCATCAAGGTTCACTGAACAACAGCGGCTCATCCAGGAGATATCCATGCTACCCGAACTCAGAAAAGTCGTGACCTTTGACGAGGACATTTACCGTGAAGGGGAGCGTGCCGCTGACCCGGTCCTGAGGATCATCGGCGTTGCTGCCGTGGTGAGGAATCCCTGGGCAGGCCGTGGCTACGTCGAGGACCTACAACCTGAGATACAGCGCATGGCACCCGTGCTGGGGCAGATGCTGACCGACCGCCTGATCGCCTTGGCGGGTTCGGGAGATGCCATTGAGGCCTATGGCAAGGCCGCGGTGGCTGGCACTGATTGCGAAATCGAGCATGCCTCGGCCCTGATCCATACCCTCAGATACGGCAACTTTTACCGGGAGGCCGTTGGGGCCAAGTCTTATCTTGGTTTCACCAATACCCGCGGCCCGGCGAACTCGCCCATCTATGTGCCGCTCATGGATAAGCACGATACGGGACGTCGCTCCCACTACCTCACCGTCCAATTCTCGGTCTATGACGCACCGGCTGCGGATGAACTGGTGGTAGCCCTGGGAGCAGCAACCGGCGGGCGGCCGCATCACCGTATCGGCGATCGCTATTCAGACCTCAAGCTGCTCGGGCGGGAAGTGGAAAATCCGGCCGGGATTTAAGCCACCCCGGCACTCCCGTCGCTGAGCAGGTCCGGATCCTGCGCAACCTCGCGCAGGAGCCAGCGACGGAAGGTGTCTATCTTGGGGTTGTTGGCGTGCTCAGCCCGGCACGCGAGATACCACTTGTTGGGGTTCGGGACCCGCAGGCCGGGGAAGACCTCCACCAATTGTCCAGCCGCCAGTTCCCTGCTGACATAGGGCTGCTGACCCAGGGCTATCCCAATTCCCTGGCGCGCAGCGGTCAGCGCGAGTTCGTAACTGTCGAACTGGAGCCCGACGTCCGGGTTGACGTTGGTCACTCCCATACTCTCCAGCCACACCCACCAATCACGCTCCGATGGATAGACCTGCAGCAAATTTTGCCGGCCCAGGTCTGCCGGGCGCTTCAGGGTAACCGCCTCATCAAGAAAGGCCTGGCTACACACCGGGAACATTTCCGCCCGGAACAGGAAGTCATAGTGCACCGAGCGGTCGCTTGCCTGGCCAACCATGATGCAGGCGTCGACCTCATCACGAGAAAAGTCGACCTGTGCCTGGGAAGTGTTCAACCTGACGGGCACCTCTGGATGCAGTTTCTGGAAACTGGCGAGGCGCTGGATCAACCACCTGATGGTGAAGGTGGAATAGACCTGGATCGTAATGGCAGTGCTGCCAAGGGGGGTAAGAATGAGGTCGGTACCCTCGACGATCCGGTCAAAGGCGTCGCGGATGATGGGGTAATAGACCCGCCCTGAACGCGTGAGCTCAACGGCCCGGGTACGGCGGACAAACAGGCTGATTCCAAGGTGCTCCTCGAGCAGCTTGATCTGATGGCTGATTGCCGACTGGGAGACGTTCATTTCTTCGGCTGCATCCTTGAAGCTGCCGAGTCGTGCCGCGGCTTCAAAGGCTCGCAGCGCGTTGAGTGGCGGCACCTTGCGTCTTGCCATCAGCTACGCTCAGTATCGACTGCAGCCAGGCAGCAATGCCCTCACTGCTTGCGTTTCCGCGCAGCCCGCTGGCCAATCGCCACCAATTTTTCCTCCGGCGTGCGCCCTCGCGGCAAGGCAAACCTGTCCTCAAACAAGGGCTTGCTGGCTCCCTTTCGATACCAGCCCACCACCATCGGGATTTTTGCCAGCCGGAACAAGCCTAGTTGTGGGCAACGGCGATGGGTCTCTGCTGCAAGCGCACGCACGCGCTCGGTTCGCTCGCGCGTCTCGACAATGAGGTCGAAGTTAAGTTGCTCGTACTTGGGCTGCAGATGCAGGTCGAAGAAAAATCCGCGGATGTCGATCAACGAACGCAGCTTGGTCGAGAGGCCTGCCATGCGGAATTTCTGGTCCCTTGCCACCACCGCAATGGTGATGGAGGTGCACCCCGCCAAGGCTGCCAACTGGGCGTGGACTGGCGTCCAGCCTCGGGACCGGCCGCGCAGGTCGGGCGGATCCCCGATATCGAAACCCTCTGGCTCATCGAACATCAGGGAGGGCTGACCCTCGAAGAATCCCTCCACCCTCATGTGCTCGCAAGACACGGTGGTGACGTCTGAAATGCCGATGTATTCAGGATAGGTCTGGTTTTCCAGCATAGGTCGCCTCCCTTGAAACCCGTCTGTCAGTCGGTCAGGTGGGTGCCTTGCCAGGCGGCAAGGTCAGCACCGATTCTGCGCGTCGTGAAGTAAACAGCGGATAGTACAGCTGCGCGTACCACTTTTCGGATCCATGCACCCGGTCATCCGCCAACCCGTAGGCGGGCGGGTAGCGTCGGGTGATCACCGCCGTGCCGAACAGGATGTCCCAGAAGAACAGCAGGTTGCCGTAGTTGCCGGTGTAATGGCCGATCCCATCATCCTGCGAGAGAGCGTGGTGGGCATGATGCGTAGCCGGCGTTGAGATCACCCGCTCGACCAGCCACATGAGCGGCCGGGTATAGCGCCACTGATAAAGTTTTTCGTCCCAGCGCAGGCTGCAGTGAGCACCCATGATGACCGTCAACTTCACCAGCGTGTAGGCCACGTAAGTCCAGCCGAAGCCGAGATAGATGGCCAGGCCGCCGATCCAGAGGCCTGGCATCAGCAGGTAAAACGGCAAGCTATTGCGGTACTGCAGCCGCACGCTCATGTAGGCCGCGGAATGATGCGCGCGGTGCAGCGGCCAGACGCGGCTGGTATGGCACAGGCGATGCCACCAGTAATGAGTCAGGTCATCGCCGATCAGGAGCGCACCAAGCAGCGCCCACCAGGGCCATTCGGCAGCGGCCCCCTGCCATCCGGGCCACCATGTTTCGCAGGCGAGCCAGGTGATGGCAAAGATGCCCGTTGCCACGAACGGGAAGACCAGCAGGGAGGCCAGGTCGACGCGGTCATCTTCGGGGCCCGCCTCGCGGGGCCGGAAGCCCCCGGTCATGATCTCGGCAGCGATGAAACCCAGCAGGATGGCCGTGCCCAGTGGTGCCTGAAAGTCTGTTGGGTTCATGCTGCAAGCCTACGGTCAAAGGCGCTGGCTGACCAGACCCAAGCCTCAATTACGGTAATCGAGCGGGGGAGGTCGATCTCCCAGCAGCGAGGTATATCGAAAGTCAGGGCCAATGGCCGCCTCGAATTCAACCCGCGCCCGCTCACGCAGGCCCGCATCCTGGTACAGCTCCACCGCGGCCAGCGCCATCGCCTTGGCCGCCAGTTGGGCGCCTTTTACGCCAATGGAACTGCCGCTTGCTGCAACCGCCTGCCAGGAATGACCAGGAGTTCCCGGCACCCACGTGGCCGTCCTCAGCCCGACGGTGGGAACAGCGAAGGACACATCGCCCACGTCGGTCGACCCATAGCCCAGCGACACCTCGTAATCCTCAATCTCTCCCTCGCTGCCAAGCTGGCGTCGGGGACTGTCGAAGCTCTGGTACAGGCGCTCGGCATACGCCTGCTCGGTCTCGTCATACTCGATTCCACCCACTTCTCGAAGCTTGGCATCCATGACACGAGCTAGCGTCTCGTTGATGAGCAATGGGTTATTGCCATGGATGATTTCCCAATCGACCTGGGTGCCGGTGCCCAGGGCCGCGCCACGCGCAGCATCCTCCAGGCGCGACCAAATGGCCTCGACACCCGCGGCAGAGGGGTAGCGAACGTAATAAAACACCTCGGCGAAATCGGGCACCACGTTGGGGGCGTTGCCACCCTTGGTGATGACGTAATGGATGCGCGACTGCTGCGGCACGTGCTCGCGCATCATATTCGCCATCATGTTCATGGCCTCGACCCCGTCCAGCGCCGAGCGGGCCCGGTCTGGCGCACCGGCTGCATGGGCAGAAACACCCTTGAACCGAAACTTGGCCGAGCGATTGGCGAGACTGGTGCGAGCCTCCGCGGTATTGCTGTCGGAGGGATGCCAGTGGATAGCGATGTCGACGTCCTCGAAAAGGCCCTCGCGAACCATGTAGACCTTGCCGCTCCCGCCCTCCTCGGCCGGGGTTCCGTAAAGCCTCACCCGGCCCGCGGTACCGCTGTCCTCCAGCCAGTGACGGATGGCGATGGCTGCCCCCAGCGAGCCCGCCCCAAACAGGTTATGGCCGCAAGCATGTCCGGCAGCCTTGTCCTCGAGCAGCGAGCGCTCGGGAGCGTCGGATTGGGTAATGCCAGGCAGGGCATCGAATTCGGCCAGCAAGGCGATGACCGGCCCGCCATTTCCCCACTCCGCCACGAACGCCGTAGGGATCCCGGCGACCCCGGCCTCGACCCGAAAGCCCTCCGCACGCAACTCGTCCTGCAGCAGGCCGGAGGAGCGAACTTCCTGATAGCCCACTTCCGCCCATTCCCACAGGCTTCGGGCCACCCGGGCCGTCCGGTCGCGATCGGCGTCGATCCCAGCCAGTAACGCGGTGCGATCTGCCGTTGCGGCCAGTGGGGCCAGCAGGCATGCCAGGACCAGCAGGCGGCTTGGTGTCTTCATTAACCTCTCCTCCTCTTGCGGGAACCGCTGAATTCTGTCAGAACACTGCCCATCCTTGAACAGGAGTTTCCAATGAGTGCGCCCAGACTCGGACCCATGCGCCAGATTGCCTGGTTAGTGAATGACCTTGACGCTGCCATGCACCGCTGGCTGGAGCAGCAGGGAGTTGGCCCGTTTTTCGTGCTGCGCAACTGCCCGGTGGAAAATGTCTTGTATCGCGGTAACCCAACTGGGTTGCATATGGATGCGGCATTAGTCCAGGTCGGCGGTGTGCAGGTGGAACTCATCCAGCAGCACGACGACCTGCCCTCCTGCTATCGCGACATGTACGCCCCGGGCCAGGAAGGATTTCATCACTTCTGTTACATCGTCGACGACTATCAGGGCTGCGTGGACCACTTCGCCGGCAAGGGGATGCCCATTGCCCTGGAGGGAGATTTTGGTGCCGTCCGCTTCTGTTATGTCGACACCCGAGCCGGGACGGGATGCATGACTGAATTGGTCAGTGCGCATCCCGACATCGAGGCCTTTTTCGGCATGGTGGCAGATGCCGCCCGCGACTGGGACGGCCGGGATCCCATTCGACTGATTTAGTCACCACATACTTTTCGGGGGAAACTCTCTTATGCGCCGTGTTATCGCAGCACTCGGTTTTTGTGCCTCGCTGGCCAGCACGTGTGGGCAGGCTGATGAGGGCATGTGGACCTATGACAACTTCCCCTCGGCGAAAGTCAGGGAGACCTATGGCGTTGATATCGACCAGGCCTGGCTGGATCAGGTCCGGCAATCCACGGTCCGGCTGTCGGGTTGCACGGCTTCCTTCGTGTCGCCGGATGGCCTGATCCTGACCAACCACCACTGCGTCTCGTCCTGCCTGGCGGAGAATTCCTCAAAGGAAAGCAGCCTGCTGGAAGATGGCTTCCTGGCAGCCGGCCGCGAGCAGGAACTGCGCTGCTCCACCCAGGTGGCCGACGTACTGGTCAGCATGGAGGACATCACCTCGCAGGTCGCCGCCGCCACCCAGGGACTGGATGACGTCGCCGCGAACGATGCACGCAAGCGCACCCTGACTGCGCTCGAAAAGGCCTGCGAGGAGTCGAGTGGGCTGAAATGCCAGGCGGTGACGCTCTATGACGGTGGCCAGTACTTTCTCTACGGGTACAAGCGCTATACCGACGTTCGCCTCGCCTTCGCGCCCGAGGCAGGCATCGCCGCCTTTGGTGGCGACCCCGACAACTTTCAGTTCCCACGCTGGTGCCTCGACATGAGCCTGCTGCGCGCCTATGAGGACGGGGCGCCGGCGAAAGTGGACCATCACCTCAAGGTGAACTTCGAGGGCCCGCAGGCGGGTGAATTCGTGCTGGTCTCCGGCCATCCGGGTTCCACCGATCGCCTGCTGACCGTCTCCCAACTGGAAAGCCTGCGGAGCGTGGACCTGCCGCCCTCCCTGCTCCGGGGCAGTGAACTGAGGGGTCGATACATCCAGTTTGCGAAGGACAGTGAAGCCAACCAACGCATCAGTGCCGATCCCCTGTTCGGCCTCGAGAACGGCCTCAAGGTGCGTCGCAAGCTGCTGGATGCCCTGCTGGATGAAGACCTGATGCAGGAGAAGCGCGAGCGCGAAGCGAGCTTGCGCGGTGACGCTGCAGCCCTTGCTTCGCTGGAGGGACTGGGAGATCCCTGGCAGGACATTGCCGAGGCCAACCAGCGCTATGCGGACATGGCCAACGAATACGGCTTCCTCGAGGGCGGCGCCGGCTTCAGCAGCCGGCTGTTTCGCTATGCACGCGCCCTGGTGCGCGGCGCCGCCGAGCGGAGCAAGCCTGATGGCGAGCGCCTCCGCGAATTCACCGACACGGCATTGCCCCGTCTGCGGCAGCAGATGGCCGCTCCGGTCCCGGTCTACCCCGAGCTCGAGACACTCACACTGTCCTTCAGCCTGGAGCGGATGCGGGAATGGCTTGGGCCGGATCATCCGGTGGTGCGTGAGCTGCTGGCCACCGACTCGCCGGATACGCTGGCCAGTTCGCTGGTCAACGGGTCGCGACTGGGCGATTCAGCAGAACGCCTGCGCCTGTGGGAGGGCGGACAGGAGGCGATCGATGCCTCCGACGACCCGATGATCCGGCTGGCACGCTCCCTGGACGAGCGGTCCCGGGCCCTGCGCAAGCGCTACGAGGACGACGTCGAGGCCGTGGTCGACAACGCGGAAGAGCGGATTGCCCGCGCCCGCTTCGAGCTCTACGGCACGGAGGTCTACCCGGACGCCACCTTTACGCTCCGCCTGAACTTCGGCACCGTGCAGGGTTGGCAGGAAGGAGAACGCAGCATCGAGCCCTTCACTCGACTGGAGGGTGCGTACGCCCGGGCCACCGGCCAGGCTCCGTTCCAGATTCCGGATCGCTGGATAGCGGCCCGCGACCAGCTGGACCTGTCGACGCCCTTCAACCTGTCCACCAACAACGACATCGTCGGCGGCAACAGTGGCAGCCCGCTACTGAATGCACGCGGCGAGGTCGTAGGCGTGATGTTCGATGGGAACATCCACTCAATCTCCGGCGCCTACTGGTTCGACACCGAAAAGAACCGCTCAGTCGCAGTGCACCCGGCCATCTGGCGCGAGGCCCTGGACAAGGTCTACGGCGCCAACGCGCTGCTGGAGGAACTCGACGCGCGCTGAGCTTCTTTCAGCGCCGCCTGCTCGAATCCAGGTACCGGAAGTAATCGGAGTCGGCATCGAGCATCAAGGTGCTGTTAGGCCCAATGGCGTCGAAGCTCTCCAGGGTCTTGAAGAACTTGTAGAACTCCGGGTCCTTGCCATAGGCCTGCCCGTAGATGCGGGTTGCCTCCGCATCTGCGCGGCCCCTGATCTCCTTCGCCTTGCGCTCGCCCTCCGAGCGGATGCGCAACAGCTCGCGCTCCATGTCACCCAGTATCTCCTGGCTTCGACCCTGTCCCTCGGAACGAAAGCGCTCGGCAATACTCTGACGCTCGGCAATCATGCGGCTTTCCACCTGGGTACGTACCGAGTCGATGTAGTTGATTCGCTTGATTCGCACGTCGATCAACTCGATACCCAACCCGGGCATCAGCCGGGAGGCCGCGCCCAACATTTCCTGCTCCAGCTTGCCGCGGCCCTTCTTCGGTTTTTCCAGGTCAAGCTGCTCGACCGCCACGCCCTCCTGCTCTGCCACCTCTTTCACCTCGGCAAGGTTGACCTGCCAGTCTGCGGAGCGGACGATTTCCTCGAGGTTGGTTCCGGAGACGATGTCACGGGCAACCGAATCGATGATGTCGTCGAGTCGGGTCCGGGCACCCGCCTCGTCGCGCACTGAGCGCAGGAACTGCAGGGGATCCGCAATCCGGTAGCGTGCCGTGGTATCAACGACCACGAACTCGCGACCCAGCGTCGGAATCTGCGACACGTCCCCATCCCAGGCCAGCATCCTCCGGTCGTAGCGACGCACCTCCTGGATGAAGGGGAGCTTCCAGTGCAAGCCCGGCGTGTCGACCACCTCGCCAATCGGCTCACCAAACTGCACCACGATGCCCTGCTCGGCCTGATCAATGACGTAAATCGAGTTGATGAGGACAAGCAGCACCACCAACATCCCTGCTACCTGAAGCATGATTCTGCTCATTGTTCGCCCTCCTGGTTCTGGTTGCGCCGCCGCGGCGGCTGGGCATCCCGCAGGTTCAGAAGTGGCAGCGGCGACGCCTGGCCATCCCGGGTCACCACTACCGAACCCGCACGTGGCAGGGCCTCACGAATGGCCTCAAGGTATAGACGGGAACGTGTCACTTCTGGCGCGCCCCGATACTCTGCGAGCACCGCGGTGAATCGGGTGGCATCGCCCAGAGCACGGTTCACGCGCTCTGTGGCGTATCCCTCAGCCTCTGACACCAGTCGGTTGGCCTCGCCCTCCGCCCTTGGAATTGCCTGGTTGGCCTGCTTGTTGGCTTCATTGATCATGCGCTCACGCTGCTGCCTCGCCTCGTTGACTTCGTTGAAGGCCGGCTGCACCCGCGGCGGAGGCACGACATCCTGCAATTCCACTGTAATGACCTGGATGCCGTTGTCATAACGGTCCATAGCCGCCTGGATTTCGTCCCGAGCGGTGTTGGAAATCTCCACGCGACCGGTGGTCAGCACTTCGCTGCCGATCCGGTTGCCCACCACCCGGCGCATGACCGACTCGGAAATATCACGCAGGGTGCGGGTCGGCTCGCGCATGCCATAGAGAAACTTCACCGGATCGGCGATCCGATACTGGACGACCCACTCGGCCACGATGATGTTCAGGTCACCAGTCAGCATCAGCGACTCGACGAAAAAATCCTGGTCGACGTAGCTGCTGCGACCCTCGGCATCGGCGGAAGCCCCAGTCCTGAAGCCGAACTCCTGCTTGAGGACTCGTTCAGTGGCGACAAACTGAACACTGTCAATGCCGAACGGGATCTTGAAATGCAGGCCCGGATCGGCAATGCCGATCACCCGACCGAGGCGCTTGATGACCGCCCTTTCCTCCGGCTGCACCGTATAAAAACTGCTGAAGGCCGCCAAGATCGCCAGCAAGCCACCCACCACGATGCCGAGGGAACGAAAGGATACGTCGACCTTGACTCGCTCTGGCGGCACGCCGCCGCCATCAGGCCCACGTGGACGCTCATGCCAGCCCTTGCTGGTCAGGGCTTTTTCCAGCCATTTCTTGGGATCCTCGGCCATGTTGCATCTCCGCGTTGTCACTCAGCGTCCACAGAGGATAGCAAGCATGGTCGCGCGATGTACGCGGATCAGTTCCTGATAGACTCACCGCATGAAGAACGGTAGCGGCATTCTGGTGGTCAGCGCGCTGGAAATGGAACTCATTGCCAGCCTGCTCCCCGACGAGATCACCCAGGTAGTGACAGGCGTCGGCAAGGTGAATGCGGCCTGCTCGGTCACCAGGGCGCTGGAAAAGTTCCAGCCCGCACTGGTGGTCAACTTCGGCACGGCCGGGGCGGTGCGTACCGGGCTCGAGGGGCTGCTCGAGGTGGGGCGCGTGATTCAGCACGACATCGATGCCGAGCCACTGGCCCCGCGAGGCCGCACCCCCTTCGAGCCGGAGCTCGATGAACTGACATCCGGCCAGGTCGGGGTGACCTGCGCGACCGGGGACCGCTTCGTCACGGCCCGCGACCCGTGGCTGGAGGCTCGGCAGGTCGACCTGGTCGACATGGAGCTGTATGCCATCGCGGCTGCGTGTCGGCAGGCAGGCGTGCCCTGGCGTGCCTTCAAGTTCATTTCTGACTCTGCCAATCAGGATGCCGGTCGCGACTGGCAGGCCAACGTGCATCGCGGCCAACACCTGTTCGTCGAAAGGCTGACGCAGCTCCTCAGCTGAAGCCTATCCGTCGCATCCCCGCCCCGGGCTGCGTTCGGACAATCAGCGGGTCGGCGACACCCGCGGCGGCCAATGCCCGTCGGGCGGCCAGGTCCAGGCCCGCAAGACCCTCCACGGGGACCAGCGCGACGACACAACCGCCGAACCCACCGCCCGTCATGCGAACCCCGCCAGCGCCCCCGAGCTCCGTCTGGATGTAGCCGTTCAGCCGCTCGACCAAGGCATCGACGGCGGGTACGGTCACCTCGAAGTCATCCCGCAGCGAGGCATGCGAGTCCCGCAAAAGTGCGCCCAGTGCGTGCAGATCGCCCTCGGCCAGGGCAGTTGCCGCGGCGAGCGTACG
>JAURMS010000364.1 GCA_030830595.1 Gammaproteobacteria bacterium
CCGCACATCACGGACGAAATCCGGCGCTGCATCAAGCTGGGCGCAGGCGATGCCGACGTGTGCATGGTCGAGATTGGTGGCACCGTGGGTGACATCGAGTCCCTGCCTTTCCTGGAGGCGATCCGCCAGATGGGCGTGGAGTTGGGGCGCAGCCAGTGCGTTTACCTGCACCTGACCCTGGTGCCGGTGGTCGGGGGCTCCGGCGAGATCAAGACCAAGCCTACCCAGCACTCGGTCAAGGAACTGCGCGGCATCGGCATCCAGCCGGACGTGCTGCTCTGCCGCTCCAAGGACCCGCTGCCGGATGAGCAGCGGCGCAAGATCGCGCTCTTTACCAACGTGGAAGAGCGGGCGGTCATCTCCGCCGTCGATGCCGACGATATCTACCGCATCCCCTTGCTGCTGCATGCAGAGGGGCTGGATGACATCATCTGCGACCGCCTGCACATCGAGGCGAAGCCCGCTGACCTGTCGGAATGGCAGCAGGTGGTCGATGCCCGCCACGCCTACGAGGGGACGGTGGACATCGCCATGGTCGGCAAGTACGTGCAGATCCGCGATTCCTACATCTCCCTCAATGAGGCCTTGCAGCATGCAGGCCTCAAGACCCGGACCCGGGTGCGAATCCACCATATCGAGTCGGTCGACATCGAGAAAACCGGCACCGGGTGCCTGGCCAAGATGGATGCCATCCTGGTGCCAGGTGGCTTCGGCGAGCGCGGTATCGAGGGCAAGGTCAAGGCGGTGCGTTACGCCCGGGAACAGGGTATTCCCTACCTGGGTATCTGCCTCGGCATGCAGGTGGCGGTGATCGAGTTTGCACGCGATGTCATGGGCCTCGAGAGCGCCCACTCCACCGAATTCAGCCCCAAGACTCCCGATCCTGTGATTGCGCTCATTACCGAATGGCAGGACCGTTCCGGGCAGACCGAAACCCGCAGCGAAGGCTCCGACCTCGGCGGAAGCATGCGGCTCGGTGCCCAGGAGGCGCGCCTCAAGTCGAACTCGAAGTTGGCCTCGATCTACGGCGCCGAGCTGGTGTCCGAGCGTCACCGCCATCGCTACGAGTTCAACAATCACTACCTGCAGCGTATGGAGTCGGCCGGGCTGGTGTTCTCGGGGATGTCTCCGGATGACCTGGTAGAGGCCATCGAGTTGCCCTCGCACCCCTGGTTTGTGGCGGTGCAGTTCCATCCGGAGTTCACTTCCAATCCTCGCGACGGCCACCCGCTGTTTGCCAGTTTCGTGGCTGCGGCCCGCCAGCATGCGGCGGGTAAGCTGCCCAAGGCTGCCAGCGCATGAAGCTGTGCGGCTTCGAGGCGGGGGCCGACCAGCCCCTGTTTCTCATCGCAGGTCCCTGCGTGGTGGAATCCCGGGAACTCACCCTGGAGATCGCCGGGACGCTGAAGGACATCACAGCCGATCTTGGCGTGCCACTGATCTTCAAGGCCTCCTTCGACAAGGCGAATCGTTCGTCCCGTGCCTCTTACCGTGGACCCGGCATGGAGGCCGGCCTCGCAGCCCTGGAGGCGGTCAAATCGACGCTGGGACTGCCAGTGCTCACCGATGTCCACGAGGATACCCCGTTGGCCGAGGTGGCTTCGGTGGTCGATGTGCTGCAGACCCCGGCCTTTCTCTGCCGCCAGACCAACTTCATCGTCAACGTCTGCTCGCAGGGACGTCCGGTCAACATCAAGAAGGGCCAGTTTCTCAGCCCCTGGGAAATGACCAACGTCATCGACAAGGCGCGCTCCACGGGCAACCCGCAGGTGATGGCCTGTGAGCGTGGCTTCAGCTTCGGCTACAACAACCTGGTGTCTGACATGCGGGCGCTGGCGGTGATGCGCCGCATCGGCGTGCCGGTGGTGTTCGATGCCACCCACTCGGTCCAGTTGCCGGGCGGGCAGGGCAGTGCGTCGGGTGGCCAGCGCGAGTTCGTCCCGGTGCTGGCGCGTGCCGCGGTGGCTGCCGGCGTGGCGGGTGTCTTCATGGAGACCCACCCGCGGCCGGAGCAGGCGCTGTCCGATGGCCCGAATGCCTGGCCGCTGCCGAAAATGAAAAGCCTGTTGGAAGCGCTGGTCGAACTCGACCGCGTGGTGAAGTCGAGACCCTTCGAGGAGGATGCCCTGTGAGCCGGATCGCCAACATTGTGGGACGCGAGGTGATCGACTCGCGCGGCAACCCGACCGTGGAGGCAGATGTCCACCTCGAATCCGGCGCCATGGGCCGTGCGGCGGTGCCCTCCGGGGCCTCGACCGGGTCCCGGGAGGCCATCGAGTTGCGCGACGGCGATGCGGCGCGCTATCTCGGCAAGGGCGTGCGCAAGGCGGTGGGGCACGTCAACCATGAACTCCGCGAGTTGCTCGTCGGCAGCGACTGCGCGGACCAGGCGGAACTCGATCGCCGCATGTGCGAGCTTGACGGCACCGAGAACAAGTCCAGGCTCGGGGCGAACGCCATCCTGGCAGTGTCCATGGCCGCGGCCCATGCGCGTGCTCGTGAGGCGGGGGTAGGCCTGTACCGCGCGTTGGGGGGCGAGGCCGCGACCGTCATGCCGCTGCCCATGATGAACATCATCAACGGCGGAGCGCATGCCGATAACAGCCTCGACATCCAGGAGTTCATGATCCTCCCGGTGGGCGCGCCCAGCTTGTCCGAGGCCCTCCGTTATGGCGCCGAGGTGTTTCACACCCTCAAGAAGCTGCTGCATCAGCGTGGCTTGGCCACGGCAGTGGGAGACGAAGGCGGCTTTGCCCCGAACCTGCCCTCCAACGAGGCGGCGCTGGGGATCATCCTGGAGGCCATCGAGGTGGCAGGTTACCGGCCTGGCCAGGACATCTGCCTGGGCCTGGATGTCGCCAGCAGCGAGTTCTACAAAGGCGAGCGCTACCACCTGGAGGCCGAGGGTCGGCAGTTCAGTAGCGCGGAGTTCGCCGACTACCTGGCCGAGCTGGCCTTTCGCTACCCGATCATCTCCATCGAAGACGGCATGGCCGAGGGAGACTGGGACGGCTGGGCGGGGCTGACCCGCAAGCTGGGCCAGCGGGTCCAGCTGGTGGGGGATGACCTGTTCGTCACCAATACCCGCATTCTTTCGGAAGGAATCGAAAAGCACATTGCAAATTCGATCCTGATCAAACCGAACCAGATCGGCACGCTGACCGAGACCCTGCAGGCCATTTCGATGGCGGTCGACGCTGGCTACTCGGCGGTTGTCTCCCACCGTTCGGGTGAAACCGAAGACAGCACCATCGCGGACATTGCGGTGGGCACGCGGGCGACCCAGATCAAGACCGGTTCGCTGTCGCGCTCGGATCGCATGGCCAAGTACAACCAGTTGCTCCGGATCGAGGCCGAACTGGGGGCGCGGGCCGGCTTCCCGGGGCTGTCGGCGTTGCCGGCCTCTGTGTCTCCGGGCGTCAGTTAACCGGAAGTTGCGGAAAACACTTTAAAAAAGTTTTTCAAAGCCTTGCCAAGCCGTTGAGGGGCAACATATTATGTCGCCTCAATGAGGGTCACCGTCGTCAGTCTGTCGCTGGGCCTGCTGCTCCTGCAGGGGCAACTGTGGGTGTCCGATCGCGGCCTGCGCGAGGTGTGGCAGCTTCAGGGCGCGGTCGCCGGTCAGCAGGCCGACAACGCCGTGCTGTTGCAACGCAACCACCAGCTCCGGGCCGAGGTCCGGGACCTCAAGCAGGGCCTGGCGGCCCTCGAAGAGCGCGCCCGGCACGATCTTGGCATGGTAGGAAGCCGCGAGGTCTTCTACCAGGTGGTAGACGCCAGCGAGGCCGTCCCGTTGGACCTGGGCGGCGCCCCGACCACCCGTACCGCCGCGGTTCGCTAGGGGCTCCCGATGGGCGCTCCGCTCTGGTGCGTGGTGCCCGCAGCTGGCAGTTCGACTCGGCTCGAAGGGCAGGTGCCCAAGCAATACAGAATGCTGGCGGGTCGGAGGGTCATCGAACACAGCCTGGCCGCCCTTCTCGAACACCCCTCCGTTCAGCAAGTGGTCGTGGCCCTGGCGCCGGCCGACACCCTGTTCCCAAGCCTCGCCTGCGCACAGGACCCCAGAGTGCTGGCGGTCACCGGCGGTCGGGAGCGCTGCCTCTCGGTGCTGGCGGGCCTGCGGGCCTCCGGAGCCGCGGAGCAGGACTGGATTCTCGTTCATGATGCGGCGAGGCCTTGCCTGCAGGCGGCGGAACTGAGGGCGCTGGTGGCGGCCTGCGAGCAAGACGAGGTAGGGGGGCTATTGGCCCTGCCGCTGGCCGATACCCTGAAGCGCCAGGATGCACAAGGTCGGGTCGATCAGACCCTGCCCCGAGACGGACTCTGGCGGGCCCTGACGCCGCAGATGTTCCGGCGTGGCCTGCTGGAGTCCGCGCTGTCTGCCGCCATTGAGTCAGGCCTCCTGCCTGGTGATGAGGCAGCCGCCGTCGAAGCGGCCGGGTACTCGCCGCGCCTCGTGCCCGGGTCCCCACTGAACCTGAAGATCACCTATCCTGAAGACCTCGATTTTGCGCAAGTGGTGCTGCAGACAGGCGGCCGGGGGCTGGCATGAGGATAGGCTCGGGGTTCGATGTCCACGCCTTCGGGCCGGGGGACCACGTCATGCTGGCCGGTGTCCGCGTCCCGCATGTGCGTGGGCTGGTGGCGCACTCGGATGGGGATGTCGTGCTGCACGCCCTGACCGACGCCCTGCTCGGCGCGGCGGGCCTCGGCGACATCGGCCAATGGTTTCCTGATTCCGATCCGGCGTTTCGCGGCGCCGACAGCCGGGTGCTGCTGCGGCAGGTGGTGGCGGCCCTTGGCGAGCGCGGATGGCGGGTGGGGAATTGCGACGTGACGGTGATCGCGCAGGCGCCCCGGCTGGGTCCACATCGCGAGGCCATGCGCGCACACCTCGCTGCCGACCTCGGGATCGAGCTGCAGCGAGTCAACGTCAAGGCCACGACCACGGAGGGTCTGGGTTTCACGGGGCGCGAAGAGGGCATGGCTGCCCAGGCGGTCGTGCTCCTGTTCGAATCCACCGCGGGCTGAGCATGCATCCGGAGTGGGCCAGCCTGGCCCTCGATCCTCCCCGGGCCTCGGCGGGCCCGCGTCCAGCGGCGGCCTTGAAGCTGCAGGCCGCCGATTTCCGTGTCGAGGAGTGCCTGGGCTTCGCGCCTGATGGGGGCAGTGCCCACGTCCTGCTCCAGGTCGAGAAAACCGACGCCAACACGGCCTGGGTGGCGCGACGCTTGGCTCAGCTGGCCGGCTGCCGAAGCGGTGAGGTGGGCTATGCCGGGCTGAAGGATCGTCGCGCGGTGACCTTGCAGTGGTTCTCCGTGCCGCGGCGTGGCCCCGTGGAGCCCTGGTTGGGCGTGCAGGGCGAGGGGTTCAGGGTGCTCGAGGCGCATCCGCACTCGCGCAAGCTGCGCCGTGGGGCGCTCGCCGGCAACCAGTTCCGGCTGGTGCTGAGGCAGTTGCAGGGAGACCTGTCGGGGCTCGAGGCAGGACTCGACCTCTTGCGCCAGCGGGGGGCGCCCAATTATTTCGGCCTGCAGCGCTTCGGTCGCGGGCTGGCCAACCTGCACCAGGTCGAGGCCTGGGCCAGCGGCACTCCCTTGCCGCGGGACCGCGAGCAGCGCGCGTTCGTGATTTCCACCGCGCGCTCGCTCATCTTCAACGCGGTACTGGCCGGTCGGGTCCGGTCCGGCTCCTGGGACCGACTGCTGCAGGGCGAGGTGGTCAACCTGGCCGGTTCGAACAGCGTGTTCCTGGCCCCGATGGTCGATGAAGAATTGTCCGCGCGTTGCGCGGCCTTCGACGTCCATCCCACCGGTCCGTTGAGCGGCATCGGTGGCTTGAGTCCTTCGGCCGAGGCGGCCGAGGCCGAGTGCGCGGCTACTGCCAACCTGGCTGCCTTGGAACAGCGCCTGGTGGAGGAGGGGATCGAAGCCTCACGCCGCGCGCTGCGCGTGCCGGTCATCGATCTCGACTGGACGCTGGAGGGTGATGCCCTGGAACTGGCCTTCACGCTGCCACGCGGCGCTTTCGCCACGTCGCTGCTCGGCGAGCTCTTCGAGCTGACCGGCGGCGAGGAACTGCCCGCCGCCGACTGAGGCGGCTCAGGCCGAGAGCAGGATGTAGAGCGCGCCCGTGCCTCCGTGGGGCCCGCGGGCGGAGCAGAAAGCGAGCACGGCCTCGTGCTTGCGCAGCCAGAGGTTGACCGAGCGCTTCAGGACGGGCCCCCGCGGACCCGACCCGCGGCCCTTGCCGTGAATCAACCGGACGCAGCGCAGGCCCCGATCGGTGCTCTCCTGCAGGAATTCGCGCACCGCCTGACGGGCCTCGCGGGCCACCATGCCGTGCAGGTCGAGTTCGTCCTCGATCGCATAGCGGCCTCGCTGCAGGCTGCGCAGCGCGGCCATCGAGACGAACTCGCGCTTGTAGGTGAGCTCCTCACCGGTTTCCACGCCAAGTTCCGCCGGCGCCCACTGCAGGGACTCCTCCAGGGCCGCGCGCTCGTCCGCCCGCCGGAAGCGGGCTCGCGGTGGCGGAGCCGGTGGGCGGAGCGCGGCCTTCTTGCGCGGCAGTGGCCGGGTGCCGGCCACGGCCTGGCGGAACAGCGCTGCGTCATCGTCCGGATCGTCTTCCTGCACGGCACTCCTCTCCGCTTTCAAGTATATTTCGCCGTCGCCTTCCGCCAAGAAAAGGCCAGACTATTGAAGATACTGCTCGCCAATGACGATGGCTACCGCGCTCCCGGTCTCAACCGGCTCAGGGAGGGCCTGGCAGGCGCCGCCGAGATCACCGTGGTGGCCCCCGATCGCAACCGCAGCGGGGCCAGCAATTCCCTCACGCTCGACCTGCCGCTGCGTGTCCAGCGGGCCGAGGAGGGCGTGTGGTACGTCATCAACGGCACCCCGACGGACTGCGTGCACATCGCCATCACCGGGCTGTTCGATCATGAATTCGACATGGTGATGTCCGGTATCAATGACGGCGCCAATCTCGGTGACGACGTGCTGTATTCCGGGACCGTGGCTGCCGCCGTCGAGGGGCGATACCTGGGCCTGCCGGCCATCGCCCTGTCCATGGTCCCCGGGGAGGGCCGCCTCCAGCACTTCGACACCGGTGCCGCGGTGGCCCGCATGCTGCTGGATCGCCTGCTGGCCGATCCCCTGCCGCGGTCCACCATCCTGAACGTCAACATTCCCGACCTGCCGCTGGAGCAGATCAGGGGCCTGGAAGCCACCCGCCTGGGCTATCGGCACCGTGCGGAACCGGTGGTCAAGGCGCGCGACCCCCGCGGGCGACGCATCTACTGGGTAGGGATGGCGGGTCCCGGTCAGGACGCCGGGCCAGGCACCGATTTTCACGCGGTGGCCCACGGCAGCGTGTCGGTGACCCCCCTTCAGGTCGACCTCACCCGCCACGGCGCCATCGACGGACTCCGGGACTGGCTGGGACGCGTTTCGTGACGGATGCCGGCGCCGTGACCCTGTCGGGGATTGGCATGACCTCGGCCCGCACCCGGGAGCGTCTGGTCCAGCGACTGGTGGAGCAGGGCATCAAGGATGGGCGCATCCTGGATCGGATCCGCAGCGTCCCTCGCCACCGCTTCGTCGACGAGGCGCTGGCCAGCAGGGCCTATGAGGACACGGCCCTGCCCATTGGTCATGGCCAGACCATCTCGCAGCCCTACGTGGTGGCCCGCATGACCGAGGCCTTGTTGGCGCGCGGCACCCCGGGCACCGTGCTGGAGGTCGGCGCCGGCTGTGGTTACCAGACTGCGGTGCTCGCGCCGCTGGTAGGCGAGCTGTTCAGCATCGAGCGGATCAAGCCCCTGGTGAGCCGGGCCCGGGCGCGCATCGAGGAACTGGGTTTCGAGAACGTGAAGCTGCGGCACGCCGACGGCATGCTCGGCTGGAAGAGTCGCGCGCCTTTCGATGCCATCCTGGTGGCCGCTGCCCCGCACGCCGTGCCGCCGCAGCTGCTGCAGCAGCTGGCCGACGGGGGGCGGCTGGTCCTGCCGGTGGGACCAGAGGGCCAGCAGGAACTGCTGCGGATCACGCGCCGCGGCGACCAGTTCGCCCGCGAGCGGCTGGGCTTCGTGAGCTTCGTCCCGCTGGTCGGGGGCGTTGCCTGAGGTGTGCGCCGCGCGCCGCTGGCCCGCGGCAGCCGCGCTCACCCTGGTGGTCCTCTTGGGTTTGACCGCTTGCGGTGGCGAGCGCCGGCCGTCGGCGCCCGAGGTGTACGTGGTTCAGCGGGGCGACACGCTGTACTCGATCGGCTGGCGTTACGGGCTCGATTACCGGCAGCTGGCCCGCTGGAACGGGATCGGGCGCGACTATCGCATCGAAGTGGGCCAGCGTCTCCGGCTCAGGCCTCCGCCGGCCGGCAGCAGGGTGGCCAAGCCCACTGCGAAACCCGCGCCGGTCGAACGCAAGCTTCCCCCGGCACCAGGCTGGCGCTGGCCCCACGACGGAGGCCGGGTGGCCGGCAGCGTGCGCCAGCCCTCGGGCGGTGTGGGGCTCAGCATCGAGGGTGCTCGCGGCAGCCCGGTCCGCGCCGCGGCGGAGGGCACGGTGGTGTACACCGGTACGGGCCTGCTGGGATACGGAGTGGTGGTCATCATCAACCACGTCAACGGCTGGCTGACGGCCTACGGCCACAACGAGTCGGTGGAGGTGCAGGAAGGGCAACGGGTCACTGCCGGGCAGGTCATCGCCAGGATGGGTTTAGGCCCCGGCCAGCGTCCCCAGCTGTATTTCGAGATCCGCCACGACGGCAAGCCCGTCGATCCGCTGGGGCAGCTGCCCCGCCGCTAGCTTTCGGGCTGGATCAGGGCCAGCACCACGTTGCGGCTTTCGGCACGCAGCACGTTGTAGGTGCGGCAGGCAGCGCGGTTGTCCATCACCTCGAAGCCCACTCGCCGACCGGTGATGCGGGCGAGCAGTGCCGGCGGCGGAAATTCCTGCGTCTCGCCCGTGCCCAGCACCAGGATGTCCGGCCGCAGGTCAAGGACCGCCTCGAGGCCTGCTGCCAGGTCGGCGACCTGTCGCACCGGCCAGTCCTCGATCACGGTACTCGCGCAGACCACGACGCTTGAGCGATATTCGCGCGCACCGATGCCGACCACGCCTGAGTCCAGCCTGGTGACCAGGTTTTGTTCGTGGATGCCGTCCAGCGTCATCTTCATGGCGGGTATCATAGGCGACCATGCCTCAAGCTGAAATCATCCGGCGCCCGGTCGGCGAGGTCGCGCCGCTTGCCGCGCTGGTCCATCCTGTCCTGCGTCGTATCTATGCCGCTCGCGGCGTTCGCTCGCCCAACGAGGTCGAACACGGCCTGGCCGGGCTGTTGCCGGTATCGGGTCTCGAGGACGTGGAGGCGGCCGCCAGCCTGTTGCTCGATCACCTGCAGCGTGGCTCTTCCGTGGTGGTGGTGGGTGACTACGACGCTGACGGCGCCACCAGCACGGCCCTGATCCTTCGCCAGCTGCGCCGGCTGGGCTTCGATGAGGTGGGCTTCCGGGTCCCCGATCGCATGCGTCACGGCTACGGACTCAGTCGAACGCTGGTGGAGGAGCTGGCGCCTGCCCGGCCGCACTTGATCGTGACTGTCGACAACGGCGTGTCGGCGCACGAGGGCATCGCCGCCGCCCGCGCACTGGGCATCGACGTGCTGGTGACCGATCACCATCTGCCGGGTCCCTCGATGCCCGACTACAACGTGATGATCAACCCTAACCGCCACGGTTCGGCCTTCGCCAGTCGGGCGCTGGCGGGCGTCGGCGTGGCCTTCTACCTGATGGCCGCGTTGAGTCGGGAGTGGGGGCAGCGAACCCAGGCTGCGGCGCCGCCGGTCACCGACCTGCTGGACCTGGTGGCGCTGGGCACCATTGCCGACCTGGTGCCGCTGGATCGAAACAATCGGATCCTGGTCAGCGAGGGCCTTCGACGGTTGCGCGCCGGACGGACCTCGCCGGGCCTGCGGGCCCTGACCGCCGTGGCGGGCCGCAAGCTGGAGCGGCTGAATGAGCGCGACCTGGGCTTCTCCCTCGGGCCACGCCTGAACGCTGCCGGGCGGATTGACGACATGACCGTGGGCATCCGCATGCTGCTCACCGACGACGAGGCCGAGGCCAAGGCCCTCGCGGCGCGGCTCGACTCGCTCAACCGGGAGCGCAGGGACATAGAAGGACAGATGCGCGAGGAGGCGGCTGCCCTGATGCGCAAGATCCGCATCGAGGAGGGTGCCCTGCCGGCTGGGCTATGCCTGTTCGATACCGACTGGCACGCGGGCGTCGTGGGCCTCCTGGCTTCGCGGGTCAAGGAGCGCGTGCATCGGCCGGTGGCGGCCTTTGCCCCGGCGACCGATGGCGAATTGCGTGGCTCCGTACGCAGCGTGGAGGGGGTGCACGTGCGGGACGTGCTCGAGGCGATCGACACCCGCTGTCCCGGCCTGATCCTGCGCTTTGGCGGGCATGCCATGGCCGCGGGGCTCAGCTTGGCACCCGGCCGGCTGGATCAGTTCAGCGAGGCCTTCGCCGCAGAGGTCGACCGCTGGCTGTCTCCGGAGCAGATGCGCGGCGTGTTCCACAGTGACGGCGTGTTGACGCCGCAGGAACTGGTGCTGGACACGGCGCGGGTGCTGGAGGAGGGTGGACCCTGGGGTCAGGGATTTCCCGAGCCTGCCTTCGACGGCGGATTTGAGGTCCTGGCAGCGAAGACAGTGGGTGAGACGCACCTGAAGTTGCAGGTCCGGCAGCTGGAGGGTGGCCCACCGGTGGAGGGCATCTGCTTCGGCCATTACGCCGATCCTGCCGCCCTCAGGGTGACGCGAGGTGATCGCCTTCATCTGGGGTACCGGCTCGGGGTCAGTGACTTCGGCGGCTGGGACCGCGCCGAACTCAGGGTGGAGCTCCTGCAGCCGCCAAGCCAGGCCTGATCTGCTACCATTCGCGCCGTGGAATCCGCCCCTCTGCACCGCTCACTGAAGGATCTCGATCAGCGCCTCGCCGCGCTGAGGGGGTTCCTTTGAATACGACGTTCGTCGCGAGCGCCTCGAGGAAATAAACCGCGAGCTGGAGAATCCGAAGGTCTGGGACGAGCCTGCCCGGGCCCAGGAGCTGGGCCGTGAGCGTTCGAGACTGGAAGAGGTCGTGCTCGAGCTGGAAGCCCTGATGGCGGGCATCCGGGACAGTGAAGAGCTGCTGGAACTGGTAGAGGCTGAGTCGGACGAGGCCGGGCTGGCGGACATCGCCAACGAGACGACGCGCCTCGACGGCAGGCTCGCCAAGCTGGAATTCCGGCGCATGTTTCCCGGTGAGATGGATCCGCACTCGGCGTTTCTCGACATCCAGGCCGGTGCCGGCGGTACCGAGGCCCAGGACTGGGCCGAGATGCTGATGCGCATGTACCTGCGCTGGGCAGAGGATCACGGTTTCTCGGTGGAGTTGATGGACGAGAGTCGTGGCGAGGTCGCAGGCATCAAGGGTGCGTCGCTCCGGATCGATGGGCCCTTTGCCTATGGTTGGCTCAGGACCGAGACCGGCGTGCATCGCCTGGTCCGTAAATCTCCCTTCGACTCCGGCAATCGCCGCCACACCTCGTTCGCCTCGGTGTTCGTCTCGCCCGAGGTGGACGAAGACATCAACATCGAGGTCAATCCGGCCGATCTCGAGACCGACACCTACCGCGCCAGCGGTGCAGGTGGCCAGCACGTCAACAAGACCGATTCAGCCGTGCGCATTCGCCACGTGCCCACCGGCATCGTGGTGGCCTGCCAGAGCGAGCGCAGCCAGCACAAGAACCGTTCCACCGCCATGAAGATGCTCAAGGCCAAGCTCTATGAGCTCGAGGTCAACAAGCGCAACGCGGCGGCCAAGG
>JAURMS010000049.1 GCA_030830595.1 Gammaproteobacteria bacterium
CTGGAGCACACCTTCGCCAATGACTGGCGGGTGAGCGCGGACCTCATCCATTCGCGGGCCGAGAACGAGGTGGTCTGGCAGGACATCAACCTGAGCCAGGTCGGTACGGCGCCAGACGGCCGTCCGATTTACACCAGCGTGCGCTCCGGTATACAGGACATCGTGCTGGGCAACACCAAGCAGGGGCAGTCCACCATCTTCACCCTGGACCTCGCCAAGAGCTGGAACACGGCAGCTGGCACGATCGACCTCTACGCCGGTTACGGCCATCAGGATTCCAAGGACGTGAACCCGGGTACCAGCTCGACCGCATCGTCCAACTGGGACAACGTGCAGGTGTCCGACCCCAACAACCCGGGACTCGCCACCTCGAACTACGAGATCGAGCACCGTTTCACCCTGGCGCTCAACTGGAAGAAGGCCTTCTTCGGCGACGCCTACACCAGTGCGGGCCTGTTCGTGGAGCGTCGCTCGGGCCGCCATTTCGCGTACACCTTCTCGGGTAACGGTAACGTTTGGGGCGACCCGCGCCAGAACAGCCGCAACCGCCAGTTGCTGTACGTGCCGTCGGAGAACGACCCCATCGTGACCTACTCCACGCCGGAGTTCGGTGCCGCGATGGAGCAGTTCGTGAGCAACAACGGCTGCCTCTCGAAGTACCGTGGACAGATCCTGCCGCGTAATGCCTGCACCAGTCCGTGGGTCACCACGGCGGACCTCAGGCTGGCCCAGGAGATCCCGCTGGGCGTGAGCGACGTCC
The DNA here is from genome assembly GCA_030830595.1 of Gammaproteobacteria bacterium. Taxonomy (GTDB): domain Bacteria; phylum Pseudomonadota; class Gammaproteobacteria; order Steroidobacterales; family Steroidobacteraceae; genus SG8-30. The sequence continues at coordinate 761 of JAURMS010000049.1, forward strand.
GTGCGGTCCTGACCCTCGACGTCGAAAACCTTGCCAACCTGATCAACAACGATTGGGGCCGGCTGGAACAGGTGAGCTTCAACTACGGCGCGCCGACGGTGCGGGCCACCATCAGCAACGGCCAGTACGTCTACTCGCCGATCAGTGGGACGGAGCCGAGCAAGGCTTCCTACTCTACTTCGGCGCTGCCTTCGGTCTGGCGCATCCAGCTGGGGTTCCGGATCGAGTTCTAATCCGGACACCTGAGGGCAGCTCGGGCAGGCGCGGCGGGTTTCCGTCGCGCCTGTTTTTTTTGCAGTCCTAAAACTGTACGAAACCTGTACAAGGGTGGCTATACTGAGGAACTGCACGCGTCTTGAATCTGTCTGTCCCATGGACGCGAAGACACCCGAGGAAGCCGGATGACTGATGGCTTGATGCAGCGAATTGCGATGGGTGACTCCCGGGCCGTGGAGCAGGTAATCGACCAGTACGGTGCCCTTGTATTCACCATCGCACGCCGTTTCACCCGTAATCCGGCTGATGCGGAGGATGCCGTGCAGGAAATCTTTACCGACGTGTGGCGGAGTGCACACCGATTCGATCCGGCTGCCGGAACGGAAAAGGTGTTTGTGACGACCATTGCCCGTCGTCGCCTGATCGATCGCCTCCGTCGTCTGTCCAATCGAGTCCAGACCGAGTCCAGCGATGGTCTCGACGAGCATGGTTTCCACACCACGGATCGCGCGGCCGAGGTCGGCGTGGACGCGGCGAGGGCAGCGGAGGTGCTCGCCACCCTGCGTCCGGAGCAGCGTCGGGTCATGGAACTGGGGCTGTTGCACGGCCTGTCCCATGGCGACATTGTTGCGGTCACGGGCATGCCGCTGGGCACGGTCAAGACCTTCATGCGCCGGGGCCTGATCGAGGTGCGCCGGCGCTTGGGCGTTCCGGATGCCGGGAGCGAGAGTTGATGGACGCCGGGCAACGTGCCGAGGAACTGCTCGTCGATCTCGAGATCGAGGGTTTGGACGCCTCGGAGTCGCGCCTGCTCGACGAGTTGCTGATCCAGACCGGGCTCGACCGTAATCACTTCGCGCGGTCAGCGGCGGCGGTCACGCTGGCCTCTCGCATGCCACTGCTGGAACTGCCCTCCGGGCTCAAAAGCCGCTTGGTCGAGGCGGGTCAACGCAGCGTGGCGCAGGTCTCCCCAATGCGGCGGCGTCACCCGTGGCTCGAATCAGCGGCCATTGGCTGGTATGCCGCGGCCGCCATGTTGTTGCTCGCAGTCGGGGCCTGGTGGCCCGGATTGGAGGGCATGGTCGGGCCCGGCACTCCGGCTGCGCTGACCGAGCTGGTGCCCGCTGCGCTGGAGCGCGAGCGCCTGCTGGCGTCTGGCACGGACCTGTTCCGCTGGGACTGGGCGCCGACCGACGACCCGGCGGCACAGGGCCTGTCGGGTGACGTCGTCTGGTCGGCTGCCCTGCAGGCAGGGTTCATGCGCTTCCGGGGGCTTCAGGCCAACAACCCGGCGGCGACGCGCTACCAGCTGTGGGTCTTCGATGCCGATCGGGACGATCGCTACCCGGTGGACGGTGGCGTGTTCGACATGCCAGCCGGAGCCACCGAGGTCGTCATCCCGATCCGTCCCGGGCTGCCGGTCGGCGAGGCGGTGGCCTTTGCCGTGACTGTCGAAACCCCAGCTGGTGCGGTGGTGTCCAGTCGCGAGCGCATCGTCGCGCTTGCGGCCGGCCAGGGCTGAACGACCCGGATCCAGAGACCCTTGTGCCCTTTGCCTCAGGCGGCCTCCGCGGTCCTCATGGTCCGGCCGCTCGCATTCGGCAGTAATCCCGAGACGCTCTCCACCAACGCCTTTCAACAGGTCGGCGAGACGCCGGTGATCGCCGAGCGGGCACGGCACGAGTTTGATGGCGTGGTGGCACGGCTCGAGCGCGCAGGCTTGCAGGTCGTCGTGGCCGAGGACGAGCAGGAGCCGCTGAAGCCCGATGCGGTCTTTCCCAATAATTGGCTGTTCCTGGCCCATGATGGCAGCGCCTGGCTGTTTCCCATGCTCTCTGCCCGCCGCCGCGCAGAGCGCAGGATGGCGGTGCTGGACCGGCTTAAAGAGTGCGGCTTCAAGGTCTCGAGAGTCGTGGATCTCTCCCACTGGGAGCAGCAGGGTCTCTTTCTCGAGGGGACCGGCAGCATGGTGCTGGATCACGTCCACCGGGTTGCCTACGCCGCCCTCTCACCGCGGACCCGACATCGGCCGCTGATGGAGTTTGCTGCACTGGCGGGCTATCACCCTCATGCCTTTACGGCCCTGGGGCCGGACGGTGAACCCGTGTATCACACCAACGTGATGATGAGCCTCGGGCCCGGCTTTGCCGTGGCCTGCCTGGCGGCCGTGGCCGAGCAGGGCGAGCGACTGACATTGCGGCAGTCGCTGGAGGCTGCGGGTCGCGAACTGATCGAGATCGATGCCGGGCAGATGGCCGCCTTTGCCGGCAACCTGCTTGCCATCTGGCGTGATCGGGGAGGGCCGGTGATCGGGCTCTCGACGACCGCGCTGAGGAGCCTCACGCCTGCCCAGGTCCGTGCCCTGGAGCGTCACGGAGAGGTCGCGGAATGTGCGATTCCCACCATCGAGGCTTACGGGGGTGGAAGCCTGCGCTGCATGCTCGCCGAGGTGTTCCTGCCCCGGTAAACTGGCTGTCGTGCTCGAACTTTTACTCAAGTCGGCGCTGGCCTACCTGCTGGGGTCCGTGATGGGCGCCATGATCGCCGGGCGCCTCCGTGGTGTGGACATTCGCCTTCAGGGCAGTGGCAATGCCGGTGGCACCAACGCACTGCGTACCCAGGGCTGGGGCTTTGCGGCGCTGGTCGTCGTGGTAGATGTCGGCAAGGGCGCGCTGGCGGTGGGTGTGGTGCCGGGCCTGGCCCTGCCGGGCGTCGTTCCGGCAGGCCATCAGGGCTGGGTCGCGGCGGCCTGTGCCATGGCCGTGGTCGCCGGCCACGTCTGGCCCGTCTATCACCAGTTCAGGGGAGGCAAGGGAGCGGCCACGGTCATCGGTGCCCTCCTCGTGCTCCAGCCGGTCCTCATCCTGCCGTTGCTCGCTACCTGGCTGGTTGCGGTGATGCTGTGGGGCATGGTGGGGCTCGGCACCATCCTCGCCGCCGTGGGCCTGCCTCTGGCCGCCTGGCTGTGGCTGCCGGAACCTTCCCCACCGCTGATGGCCTTTCTCATTACGATGGCGCTGTTCATACCCTACACCCATCGCAGCAACCTCAGGCGGATGCTGGAGGGCACCGAGAACAGGGTGCGTCGACTCTGGTTATTACGTCCCCGAGATCAGTCGCCGCCATGAGTCGGCGTCGTGACCTGCTGTGGCTGCTGGCCGATGGTCAAGCGCGCTCGGGCGAACTGCTTGCTGCGGAACTCGGGGTCACCCGGGCTGCGATCTGGAAACAGGTGCAGCAACTGGGCGACTGGGGTCTCGAGGTCATCGCCATCCCCGGGCTCGGCTATCGACTGGGTTCACCGCTCGACCTGCTGACTGACCCGGGACTGCGAGTGCAACTGGGCGGTGTGGTCGCCGACCGACTGCGTCACCTTGAGATGCATGACGAGATCAACTCCACCAACGATCGACTGCTGGAGGTTACCGACCTGCCCTGTGGCCGCTTTGATGCCTGCCTTGCGGAATTCCAGCGGGCGGGACGGGGTCGTCGCGGCCGGACCTGGGTAGCTCCGTTTGCCTCCGGCCTCTGCCTGTCCATCAACTGGCGGTTTCCCGAGATGCCGCCGCAGCTCGCCAGCCTGTCGCTGGTCGCGGGGGTGGCCGCGCGGCGTGCGCTGAGCAGGGTCGGTGTGGAGGATGTGGCCCTGAAGTGGCCCAACGACTTGCTGCGAGATGGCGGCAAGCTGGGAGGCATCCTCTGTGAATTGCGTGCCGAGTCGGCCGGCCCTGCCTACATCGTGATCGGGATCGGGCTGAACGTATGCCTGCCCGCCGGGGTGGCCGAC
>JAURMS010000365.1 GCA_030830595.1 Gammaproteobacteria bacterium
GCAAACGGACCTGCCACCGCCAATGAGCCGACCTCGAGGGGCACATCCACGTACTGCAGGCGCAGCACGTCCCGACCCCGGCTGAACAAGGGCGCCAGCCCGGCGTAGAAAAAGCCCAGCCAGCCCGCGACTTCACAGGCGAGATCGGTGTTGGGGTCTTCGAGGCACAGGTCGAGGTAAATCACCCGCGTTCCGGAGCGGCGCACGAGTTCGTCGCGAGCAGCGCGTAAGCGGTGTGAGATGTCCTCGCCACAGCGGCTGACCTCGATCAGGCCGAAATCCGCCATGCCAACGAAGATAACGCTCAATTCAGATTCCGGCGGGGGCGGCGCAGGGGCCAGCGGCTGCACCTCGATCTCACACCCCTGGTAGGTCCTGGCCAGCATCTCGCGGTGGCGCTCCGGCAAGTGAACCTTCCGCAGCGCCGGCTTGGTGAGCGGCTGCAGGTAGAGCAACACGCTGGTTCGGTCTCCGCCCGCCTTGTCGATGGACTTGAGTTCCATGTTGACGCCCACCATGGCCAGGCTGACGGCACAGGCACGGGCGCCAAGCTTTTCATTCGCTTTCTGCGAGTAAAGATGGGCCATGGTCGGCTGGCTGAATACGGCCAGCAACCCCTCCTCGGCGGCCTGCTGCTCGGTGAAGCTGCGCATGCGTTCCATGAGGCTGCGACCGCGGTGAGAGGGATCTACCACGGCCTTGCCCAACTCCCCCGTCGCGCAACTGCCGTCGCCGAGCTTGCCGAAACTTTTGACGTCGAGCGCATAGTGGCCGACCACCTCACCCCCAAGGGTGGTGGCCACCACGGACATCACGTAGCCGCCCTGGTTGAGCTCACGAATGCGCTCTGGTACGTAAAAATCATCAACGGGATAACTGAACCCATAGGTGCGATACATTGCCCGCGCAATGCGCGGCCAGTCACCGGGCTCGGACGCGCGGCGGATGACGTACTCCTGTTCGGGTGCCAGCGGTGCCTGCTCGTTGAATTGAGGTAGAGCCGAGTGGCCGTCGGTGGCCACGATGTCGAGCACAGGTCGATCGAAGGACAGCTTGAGCCGGTTACCCCCACGCCCCAAGGGCTGCCACTCGGCGCGGTCGGCAATGGCACGGATCAGGCGCTGGCCCACACTTTCGGGATCCTCCTCCGTAGCCGAATCAGCGGGTAACGGCGGAATTTCTCGATCGTCGAAGCGGATCTCCAGGGCCAGCGGTGACAGGCTGGCTTCGATGCGGACCCGCGAATCGCCCGCAGCGTCTGCCCTGTCCAGGATGAGGACGAACGCTTCCTCGCAGACCAGTTCGATCCTGTCGAGCTGGGCCCCTGAAAACCCTGCCTGCGCCCCCAGGGCACGGGCATGCGACTGGACCAGGGGCACTGCCTCCCCTACCACGGGCACCTCGAGCAGGAATTCATGGTTCATGACATCCATGGTACCCGGTTTTGGCGAGCCAAAACGACGACGGGGGCGCCCGCTGGACGCCCCCGCCTTGAGGTTACCTACAACTCGGTGGTCGGCTAGCGCTTCCTGCCGCCCTTGCCGCCACCCTTGCCACCGCCGCCGACGCTCACCGAGAAAGCAGTGGCTCCTGCGCCATTGATGGTGCCGCAACTGCTGATGGCCGAGCAGGCCGCCTGGACCCAGGCCGAATTGGCTGACTCGCCAATCGCCTGCACACGGTAGCGGTAGGTCCCGGAGGACAGCACTTCCGCCATCGAGGTCAGGTTCGCAGCAACATTCATGGTGGTGGTAGAGCCCCAGCGGGAGCGCTTCGAATTCCAGGTTTCACGCACGACTTGATACCCCGTTTCATTGCTTGAGTCAGCCCAGCCCACCGTCAGGGTCGCCGTGTTGGCATCCCAACTCACCGAGGCCGGCTCCGGATTGGAGGGCGGCGGCGGCGGCGCGAGGGTGGAGACCGAGACCGTATTGGTGTACCCGGAGTTGCCCGACCCGTTGTAAGCCACCACGCGATAGGTGTAGAGCGTATTGCCGGCGAGGCCCGTGTTGCTGAAGCTGGTCGCGTTGGCAGCCAGGGTAGCGATGGTGGTGTAGTTGCCGGACGTCGCGCGCTCTACCCGGTAGCCCGACTCATCGCTGGCATTGTCCGTCCAGGCAAGATCGATTCGGCTGGAGGACAATGCCTGGCCGATCAGGTTGGTCGGCGACACCGGCGGCGTGCTGTTGCTGCTGCGGAACGCCGCCTTGGACGCGGCGGTATTGTTCATGGAACGGGCGTTGTCAGCCGAGTTGGCTGCATCCACCTCGTAGGCAATGCCCATCTGGGCGGCATTGTTGTAGAAGATGCTCGGGTTGGAAAAATAATTCACTCGCCCGGTGCCGGAACAGCTATAGGCCATTACCGTGCGGAAGACCTGACCATTGGCGAGTTCAGGGAAATCGCAGGTGCGGTAACCGTAGCTGTAGGGATAGGCCGGAGTTGAGCCAGCGCTTAGGCGATCATGATGATTGCCCTGGTTGTGGCCCAGCTCATGGGCCAGGGTGTGGCCCGACAGGCAGGAAGGATCCGTCAGGCTGAAGGCGTAGCTCGCAGACGAGTTCAGCCAACCGCGGCCGCACACGTCGCTCTGCTTGGAAATCAGGGCCACGAAATCCGCACCCAACGAGTCGCGAAGGGGATGAATCTCGTCCATCTTGCCATCGGTGGTGCCGCGAAGATCGTTCAGTACCTGGCTAGAGTCGGCCGGATCCTCGGTGTACTGGGTGAGCGTCATGCCGACCAGGTTCATCTGGATGTTGACATTGCTGTTCTGATAGCCCGTGTTCATGGCCGCCACGGCATTCACGATGCGGGTTTGCAAGTTGCTCTCGCTACCGGCCCAGCTAACTGCCGCCGGGGTGTACACCACCAGCAGGTCCTGGACGATCGGCTCGGCCACGGTGGCCGTCGGGAACGCGTCCGCGGATGCTTCGCCAGCAGCGGGATCGGATCCGTCGCTGATCTCACCCTCTGGCATGAACTTGCTCTCGTCCACCTTGTAGACGACGACCTGCCCGCCTCCGCGAGACTCGATCTCGTAGATGTCCGCCCCGTGATAAACGAAGCCGTGCACGTTGCCGCGGAAGGAGGTCACCGAGAACAGGCTGCCCGGTTGACCATCGAACTCGCCGACCCAGCTGCGCTCGCCGCGCTTGCCGACAAATTCCTGCTGCCGACTGGCGACCAGGGTCTTGCCACCCGGCACGGTCAGTTCAAGACGACCGGCGTCGAGTGCCGCCGCGTTGAACCGCCCCTGCACGGCCTGGCCAGCAAAGGCTCGCTCCGGCAGGCGGATGCTGGGGGCTGCGGCCCCGTCCAGCAACAAAGCCTTGCTGGAGGCTGGTGCAGCGCCAGCACTGGTGGTGGCAATGACAGCGGCAATGGCCGCCAGCAGCGTGAGGTTTTTCAAATGCGTTCTCCCGATCCCTATAACGGAGGTTGATGGATTTTTGGATCGGGGCGAGTGACGCAAAGCACATTCCCCTTGAGGCGCTATTGAATCCTCAGGGGATGACTCTCGCTATGCGGGTTTTCCGCAAGGCAAGGCTTTTACATATTACCTAGCGGGACGACAGTTCCCGGAACAGGCTGAGGTAGAACCTGATGCCAGGCGCGATGTTCCTCAACGGAATCCGCTCATTGAGGCCGTGGGAATAATCCTCGGAGTCCTTGGTAAAGGTCGCACTGGCCGAGTAGCTCGCCACGCCGAGCGCCCGATACCACATGGAATCCGATGCGCCCGAGCTTTGTGCCGGCACGATCGGCACCCTGCCCCAACTCGCAGCCAGGGCGTTTTCAACGGCCTTCAGGTAATCAGGATCGAGTGGAGAGGCTGGTGCCTCCACCGACATGTCGCCGGTGAAGTTACTGAACCGCACATCAGGGACAGCGGCGACCTCCTGAAGCTCGGCTTGCACGGAAGCAATGCTTCGCCCAGGAAAGATGCGGCAGTTGACGATCGCCGTGGCCCGCTGCGGTAGCGCATTCTCCGCATGCCCGCCCTTGACCATGGTGGGCACACAGGTGGTCGCTATACGCCCGATCATGGCCGGATCTGCGCGCAGGAGGTCGATCGCCTTCTTATCACCTGGGTCTTCGGCAAACGTCCGCATGGCAGCAGCCAGCGCGGGATCCGACTGGAAGGCCGACGCTTCCCTGAAATAGGCGCGGGTAATCTCGTTCACCTCCGGGGCAAATCGATGGGCACCGATCCGGGCCAGCACCAGGGAGAGCTGCGTGATGGCGTTGTCAGCGCGCGGCATGGAGCTGTGCCCGCCCGGGTTGGTGACTTCCAGCTGGAAATCCACGTAGGTCTTCTCGGCGCCCTGCAGGCTCCAGTACGCAGGCTCTCCCGTCGCCTCATCGAGGGTGCCGGAGGCACCATCGACGTTCAGGACCATCCTGGCTTCCGATAGTCGCTGTGCGATGACCTGGGAGGTGGCCATGGTGGTCTCCTCATCACCCGAGAAGGCGATGACCAGCCCACGCTGCGGCCGGTAACCGCTGCGCCTGAGCTCGATCAGGGCAGCCACGGCGAGCGCAGCATCGAACTTCGTGTCGCTCGCGCCGCGCCCGAAGAGGTAGCCATCCTCTATGACCGGGGTGAAGGGATCACGCTCCCAGTCGGCGGGATCGGCCTCGACAACATCCATGTGGGCAGAAATGACGATCGGCCCCAGTTCCGGGTTAGCGCCCGGCCACGTAGCGATCAAGTAAGCGGTGTCCTCGAAAGGCACCACGTCGACGTCTTGCTCCTTCCACCCGGCCTGCCGAAGGGCGCCGGCAAACAAGTCCGCAACCTGATGCGTCTGGTTGTCCGGCCCCCGGACAGACCGCATGGCGATGGCCGACTGGGAGAGAGACAGGGCCTGTCCCTCTGCAATGTTGTAATCAGCGGAGTCCGCCGTCGCCGATAGACTGGTTCCGATGGCCATCCCGATCAAAGCGGCCCAACAGTGTTTGAACATTTACCCTCCCGGTCATGGCAAAGCAGAGCGCGACGAAACGGCAAGCACCGTTGTTTCGAATGCGCCTTTACTCACCCGAGGCGGCGGTATTCGAAATCAATAAACTACTCAAAGTCTCGTTTATAAATATATGTTTTAAATATACTATTGGCGGAGAGGGTGGGATTCGAACCCACGGTCCCCTTACGGGGACGCCGGTTTTCAAGACCGGTGCATTCAACCGCTCTGCCACCTCTCCGCGGCCGGTCCTGGCGTTGGAATTGTCCGGACTGCGTGGGCGCGCCGCAAGCAGTTTAGGGAACCACCCTGTCAGCGACCTGTCGAATTGACCTGAAAATTTTTTCGTGTTTTAGTATTCCACAAGTTGTTGATTTAGGAGCACAAGCTACATGGATCGCTACTCAGGTACCCCGCAGGTTCGAACCCAGACGATCGAGGCTCCGGCCTCCGCACTGCTCGCCAACCGAGTACTGAAGAACACCTATCTTTTGTTGGCGGCCACGCTGGGCTTTTCCGCCGTGACGGCCGGGCTGGCCATGGCCTTCAATCTGCCGCATCCAGGGATGATCATTACCCTGGTCGGCTACTTTGGCCTGCTGTTTGCCGTGCATAAGACCGCCAACAGCGCCATGGGTCTCCTGTTCGTGTTCGCCCTGACCGGTTTCATGGGCTACACCCTTGGGCCGATCATCAGCGCCTACCTGCAGTTCGTCCCGAATGGCCACAACGTGGTGCTGAACGCTTTCGCCATCACCGCGATCACCTTCGTAGGGCTGTCCGCCTATGCCGTGCGCAGCGGCAAGCGGTTCTCCTTCATGGGCGGGTTCCTGTTCGTCGGCATCATTGCCGCCTTCCTGTTGGGCCTCGCCGCCTTCTTCTTCGAGCTGAGCGGCCTGGCCCTGGCCGTGTCTGCCATGTTCGTACTGCTGATGTCCGGCCTGATCCTGTACCAGACCGGTGAGATCATCCACGGCGGCGAGACAAACTACATTCTCGCCACCGTGACGCTGTACGTGAGCATCTTCAACCTGTTCACCAGCCTCCTGCACCTGCTGGGTTTTGCCGGCGAAGACTGATCGCGCGCGACCGGCTCAGGCCTGGGGCTTGAGCCGGTCCATTCCGCCCAGGTAGGGCCGCAGCGCATCGGGGATCACCACGGATCCGTCCGCCTGCTGGTAATTCTCCAGGATCGCGACCAGCGCCCTGCCCACGGCCACCCCGGAACCATTCAGCGTATGCAGGCTTTCCGGCTTGGCCGTGTCTGGGTTGCGCCAGCGGGCCTGCATGCGGCGCGCCTGGAAGGCCTCGCAGTTACTGCAGGAAGAAATCTCCCGGTAGCGACCCTGGGAAGGCAACCAGACCTCCAGGTCGTGCGTGCGGGCCGCGGAGAAACTCATGTCGCCTGTGCACAGCACCATCACTCGATAGGGCAATTCAAGCCGCTCCAGCACCGTGCAGGCGTGGGAGGTGAGCTCCTCCAGCGCCGCATAGGAATCGGCCGGCCGGACCACCTGCACCAGTTCCACCTTGTCGAACTGATGCTGGCGGATCATGCCGCGGGTGTCCTTGCCATAGGAGCCCGCCTCGGAACGGAAACAGGGCGTGTGGGCCACCAGCCTCAGCGGCAGCTCCGCATCCTCGACGATGCGATCGGAGACCAGGTTGGTGAGTGGCACCTCGGCCGTGGGGATCAGGTACAGCTCCCGCTCTCCCCTCAACGCGAACAGGTCTTCCTCGAATTTCGGCAGCTGACCGGTGCCGGTCAAGGCTTGCCGATTCACCAGATAGGGCACATAGACCTCGGTGGAGCCATGCTCACCGACGTGCAGGTCGAGCATGAACTGCGCGAGCGCACGATGCAGGCGTGCCATGCCGGCACGCATCACCGCAAAGCGCGCACCGGACAGGCGCCC
>JAURMS010000366.1 GCA_030830595.1 Gammaproteobacteria bacterium
CTCGCCTTCAGGCGTCGCTAGGCGAAGGCGCCGCGCAGGCCGTTCAGGATGAACTGCACGGCGAGCGCAGCCAGCACCACGCCGGTGAGCCGGCTGACCACGTGGGCACCCGTCACGCCCATCACCCGGTTAATGAAAGGCGTAAGCAGCAGCACCACCAGGGTGATGGCCAGCACCACAGCGATCACTCCCAGCAGGCCCAGGGTGAGCTGCCAGTTGTCTCCTGTGGTGGAGAAGGTCAGCAGCACCGTAGCCAGGGCCCCGGGCCCGGCAATGAAGGGAAAGGCCAGCGGGAAGACCGAGATATCGGCGCGCTGCTGCACTTCAGCCTTTTCCTCCTGGGTGGTCTTGGTGCCGGATTCCCGGGCAAAGACCATCTCGAGAGAGATGAGAAACAGCATGGCGCCACCGGCGATGCGAAACGCATCGATGCTGATCCCCATCAGCTGGATGAACCGGCCGCCCGCCAGCGCGCAGACCACCAGTACGATGAGTGAAATCAGGATGGCCTTGAAGGACATCCGGCGCCGGTAAGCGTCATCCGCACCCTGGGTGAGGCTGGCAAACACCGGCGCGAGGGTGATCGGCTCCACCACTACGAACAGCAGCACGAAGAACTTGATGAGCTCGTCGATCACAGGTAGTCCTCTGCAGTCACGCCCTCGGCCAGGAACACGCCGTCCCTACTGACCTCGACCGGGATGCGCGGCAGCCACTTCCCGGCACAGGGTCCGGCGACGCAATGGCCGTTGGCCGGCTCGAACAGCGCACCATGCGATCGACACACGATGTAACGCCCCTCGGCATCGAGGAAATCATCGGGCCGCAGGTTCAGTGGATGACCGGCGTGCGGGCAACGATTCAGGTAGGCGCGTACACCCTCGCCGTGACGCAGCACCAGCCCCGACAGGGGCCATGGGCCTTCGCCGACCCGAAAGCCCCGCGCCTGGCCGGACTGCAGGTCGGTCACCGAACACAACGGCACGCGCGAATCCGTCATGCCTTTGAACCTGCCGAGCCCAGCGCCGCATCCAGCAGTCCCCTGCGAATCATGAGCCAGAACAGCAGGATGCCGGGCAGGGACACCACCGTCGTCAGAACGTAGAAATTCACGTAGCCCATGGACTGGATGAGCCCGCCGGCGGTCGTACCAGTGAGGATCCGGCCGATGATGCTGGCCGCCGCCGAGATCAGTGCGTACTGCGCGGCGGTGAAGCGCAGGTTGCACAGCGCCGAAAAGTAAGCCACCACCACCACGCCACCGTAGCCGCTAGCCAGGTTCTCGAAGCCGATGGCCGCTGCCATCCCCCAGTTGCTGTGGCCAGCCGCGGCCAGCAGGGCAAAGCTCAGGTTGGAGATGCCCATCAGCCACAGGGCCAGCATCACTGAATGCCTGAGCCCCATGCGGCTGTAGAGGATGCCGCCGATGAAGATCCCCACCAGGAAGGCCCAGAACCCGAAGCCCACGTCATAGATCGCAATCTCGTCGTTGGTGTAGCCGAGGTCGTTGAACAACAAGCGGAAGGTCAGGCTCGCCAGCGTGTCGCCGATCTTGTGCACCAGGATGAAGGCCAGCACCAGCCACGCGCCGGCGCGCTGCATGAACTCCACGAAGGGCCCGCTGATGGACTGCCAGATGGCCGCCAGCGCCTGCTTTTCCAGCACCACCCCGTGCCGGGCCGGCTCGCCGAGCCAGAGGGCCGTCACCATGGCCGGCAGGGCAAACGCGGCGCAGGCCAGATAGCCCATCGCCCACCCGTGGCGTTCCGCCACCACCAGGGCGAGACCACCGGCAGCTGCCGCACCGATGCGCCATCCGTACTGACACATGCCGGAGCCAACCCCGAGCTGGTCGGGACGCAGCGTCTCGATGCGATAGGCGTCGATCACGATGTCAAAGGTGGCGCCAGCGAGCCCTGCGAGCAGGGCCGCCATGACCGTGGCCTCCAGGCTCGCGGCGGGATCGACGACACCCAGGTGAATCACCGCGGCGATCACCAGCGCGCCGCTGAACAGGAGCCACGACACGCGCTGACCCAGGCGGTGCAGCAGCGGCAGGCGCACGCCATCCACGACCCACGCCCACAACATCTTCAGGTTGTAGACCAGGACGGCCAGGGTGAAGGCGGTGACCGTCTTCTTGTCGATACCATCCTGCGCCAGGCGCGTGGTCAAAGTGGCCCCGATCAAGGCGTAGGGAAACCCCGAGGAGATACCCAGGAAGAAGGCGGCCAGGGGTTCCCGCTCCAGGTAGGGCTTCAGCGAGTCGCTAACGAGCTTCATGTTGCACCCGGCAGTTCGTAGTCCATGATCAGCGGCGCGTGATCCGAAAAGCGCTGGTCCTTGTAGATGCGGGCCGAACGCGCAGTGCCCGCCAGCGAAGGACTGACCACCTGGTAGTCGATGCGCCAGCCCACGTTCTTCGCCCAGGCCTGGCCGCGGTTGGACCACCAGGTGTATTGCTCGGGGCGCTGGTCCACCTCTCGAAAGGCATCCACGTAACCGAGGTCGTCGAAGACCTGATCGAGCCAGGCCCGCTCCTCGGGCAGGAAGCCGGAGTTCTTCTGGTTGGACTTCCAGTTGCGCAGGTCGATCTCCTTGTGAGCAATATTGAGGTCACCACAGAAGATGTAGTCTCGCCGCTTGCGCTTGAGCGCCTTCAGGTAGGGCAGGAAGGCCTCCAG
>JAURMS010000367.1 GCA_030830595.1 Gammaproteobacteria bacterium
CCGGCATAGAGCGCAAAGGCTCCCGCGAAGATCTTGCCCTCACTCGTCACCGGCACATTTACGGGCCCCATGCCGCCGAGCAGCATCGCCACGTTGAGGAATGCATCGATCGCCGGGAGATGCTCCAGGCTCATGTACCCGGCCATGCCGAGCAGGAGTGAGGCAAACAGCAGAGCGGCCGCGGCCAGCAGGTGCTGCGCCAGCCGGGCCAGGAACGCGGTGGCATGGATGGGCCGGGTGCGTCGCGATTCATACATGGCTTGCCCTGCTTCGCTGGGTCCGATCGATAAGGACTGTCGTCGACGAAGAAAGCGGTAACACGTACCACGTCCAGTGGCCCGCCTTGCGCCTGCGCTCGAGTTCCGCCGGCCAAGCGCCGGTTCAGGCTTCACGTTGCAGATACTCCTCCAACGCGAGCAACAGACTGGTCCTGTGCTCCCTGGCCACCGCCTGCCAGTGGAGACCCGACACCGCGCCTTCGAGAGCCCATAGCAGGTTCAGGCTGGCGTTTGCACCGGTCGCCTTTACGCGAGCATAAGCGGCAACGGAGCCGAGCGCTTTGAGCTCCTCCAGGTTGCCGATCCCCGCGGCGCGCAGCATGGCCTCGGACGTCGGCCCGAGGTTCAGTTCGTGCGACAGCGGTGTCTCTTTCAATCTAGGTTCCAGCGCGATTCTCGATGCCCACGAACCCGACTGTAACTCCATTGCCGGCCACCGCTCCAACGAGCCGCCCCCGAGGCTAGGTCGTGCTGCGGAAATGCCTTGCCAGCAGAACGCGACGGACCGCGCTGACAAACTCCTGCGCTGCAACGCTTTTGCGCAACGGCAGGGACAGCTCGATCTGCACGCCCATGCCAGAGGCCGAACGATTGACGATATTGTTCGGGTGCTTTCCGGGGTACCGGTGGCCCGTCACATCGGTCCGGATCCCAGACCTGGTGAGCGAGTGGGCCAGGTCCTCGACAAGTTTCTCATCGCGGCCGCCAAGGAAGACACGCTCGCCAACAGTGGAGCAGCCGTGGATTGCGACCGCCCAGCGGTGCGCAGCCACCATGGCAACGCAGTCCGGGTCATCGAACCTGTGGCTGGTGATGTGCAGGTTGGGTCCGCGGCGGCCTAGCCTGGAGCGAAAGCAATAAAGGCTGAAGTCCTCGTGCGCCACGGCCTCCGCGATTTCGTCGGTGTGGTTCTCGAGGCGCCCGCCGTGCGGCGCGAGGACGACGATCCTCGATCGCGGACGCGTCACCAGCACCCGGTCGAAATCGACACCTTCGCGGTGGTGCTTCCGGAGTTCGCCAAAAGATTCGTAGCTGTCCTGCATCGGCATCCGGTGCGACCTGCCGCAGGCAGGTCCGGTTGACCAGAGGGCCCGGCCGCGCCGGGGAATTCGCTAGTTCACCCTGAACACGCCCCTGAAGAGACGGATCTGGCGCTCCCGAAGGCTGCGGGCCGCGTTATCCGCCTTCAGCGCGAGGTCATCGACGTAGACAGACAAGCTCAGCGGTGCTTGCGCGACGGCTTCTGGAGTTCCTTCTGCCGGGGGCGGCAACGGTTCCTCACTGACGTCGGCGAAGTAAGCTTCCTCGAATCCGCATCGGCGAAGTACCGCGCTCATCTCCGCAGCGGTAACGAGCGAATTATCCGCGGGGTCGGTAGCCCAAGGCAGAGGAAAGCAGGTAGCCGCCGAATCCCCTGCAACCATCTCCTGGAACGCGAAACGACCGCCCGGTTTGAGGACGCGGCGGATTTCCTCATAGAGTCTTTGTTTGTTGTTGATGTTCATGCCGACGTTCTGCATCCAGACCACGTCAAAAGAATCGGCAGGGTACGGGATGTCGAGGGCACTACCGACCTTTACGGCGATTCGATCTTCGAGGCCGGTCAGTCGGTTCAACAATGAGGCAGCTACGCAATAGTCCCGCGACAAATCGATGCACTCGACCTGGCAGCCGGGCGTGGCCGCCAGCATTCTGGCTGGGCCGGCCAATCCTGCACCGATATCCAGAACGCGGTCCGTGGCCTGGACTTTCGCCAGGTCCCTCAACACGAGTGAGGCTCGAAATCCCCCCGTATGGAAGTGGTCTAGCGCCGCGAGTTCCGTGGGCGACAAGCGAATCCCGGGATCCAGGCCGGCCGCCCGTATGGCAGCCAGAACCCGTGTTTCAATATCGTCCGCCGAATAGTGCGTTTCTATGCCACTCACATCCATCTCCTGAAATCGTTTCGAATCTCCGTTCCTTGCAGGGACCGGCCTGGAGCGGCCTGACGCCCGCGCTGAGCGGATGCCTTGCCAGAGCGAAGAACGCTGGCCTCGACTCGCATGTCGTCCGACATGGCAGGGCGCAAGAAGTGGGTGTGCTGATACACGGTTCCCTTGGAAGTGCGATCAGTGGTGGCCATCGCCAGGGATGCAACTGTGTCAACCGCGGACATGATGACCTGCCCGCACACCGCGCCACTTGCGAATTGCAGCCTCGCACTCCGTGGCAGCGTGGCGACGGCCCGGCCTGGCGACACGTCGAAGTCCCGGAGGCCGAGCTCCTCGACCCACGGTGCGAACAACCACTCGTAGAACTGCAGAACCGATTCGTTCGTGATGGGTAACCCTGGTGGTTGCAACGGAGGGGTCACGAGGCGCTCCCTGTGATGCCTGGCGTCGTGTTGATCGGCGCGCGGCTTTGTGCGCGTCCGCTGGAACCGGATCAAGACCCGGGGACATAACCGTGTCAGTCCCTGAGAATCGACTCTATGCGCCGGTCCGGTATGAGCCACATGAGGGCCACCGCAAAGTAGATGCCCATGGAAAGCCATTCGTGAACGAAGGCGAGCGGAACTGCCAATACGTACGCCACAAGCGAGATCCTTCCCTTGAAATCGCTGCCGATGGCCTTGGCCAGTACTGAGTCCTTGCCATGGTGCTTCACGAGCACGCGCGCCAGGTTGAAGTACGCGCCGCCTGCCATGAAGAGCACAACTCCGTAGAGCGCGACAGGCAACGTGTGAAAGTGGTTCTCGCCCATCCAGCCCGTCACGAAAGGAATCAATGACAACCAGAACAATAGATGCATGTTCGCCCACAGAATGGGGCCATTCACTTTCTGGATTGCATGCAGAAGGTGGTGGTGATTGTTCCAGTAAATGCCCACGAACGTGAAGCTGAGCACGTAACTGACGAATACGGGAATCAGCGGTCGAAGAGAAGCCAGATCGTCCCCATGAGGGACTTTCATCTCCAGGACCATGATCGTGATGATGA
>JAURMS010000368.1 GCA_030830595.1 Gammaproteobacteria bacterium
AACGTGACCGATGGGCTGAAGTTGCAGCGTCGAGGCTTCTGGACCTTTTTTCACCGGTATGGCTGCCAGCGCCCTTGCTTGCGAATCAGCAGGGCCCGGGGGCTGTTGACTGCCTCGAGCAATGCAGCAGTCTCAGCATCCGGCTGGCCGTCGTAGCGAGCGGGTCGGTACTTCATCTGGAAAGCTGAGATGACATGACGCGTCTCTTCATCGAACTCGCCATGTCTCGGCACCTCGTATCCCCATGCATCCAGCTGGGCCTGGAACCAGGCAACATCCGGCAAGGCCGTCGCGTACTCCACGGCCCGCTGGGCGACGAACTGCCGATCCGGCCATGGGATCAACCCCTCCTCGGCCAGCCTCTCCCAGGGGAAACGCGGGCCCGGATCCTGCTTGCGCTGCGGCGCAATGTCGGAGTGTCCGACCACATTGTGTGGAGCGATGTCGTGCCTTGTCATGATGTCACGCACCAGTCGGATCACCTGATCGATCTGCGCCTCAGGATACGGCGCATAGTCACCGAACCGGTCCCCGGAATGTCCGGCATTGACGATCTCGATTCCGATCGAGGCGGGGTTGAGGACCGTATCACCGGCCCAGTGACTGGACCCGGCATGCCGGGCCAGACGATCCTCCTCCACCAGCCGATAAATGCGGGGCGGGTCATCGTCCACCAGGTAATGGCTACTGACGGCGCCCTCGGTCAGGATCCTGAGGGAGGACTCGAAATCGCTGACGGTGTAGTGGAGAACCAGCACCTGGACGCGGCTCGACTGGGCGACGCTCTCGTAGCGGGTATCAATCTGCAGCCGCAGTCCGGCACAGCCCGCCAGGCTCAGGGCACAGAACAGGACACCGAGGGGACGGCCGATCGTCATTGACCCGCCGTACGAAAATGGCTCAGCTCACACGCTGCGGCTGTCGACACGGACGCCGGGTGTGCCGCCTGCTCAAGAAGATGTCCCGAGCCGAGGGGCGACCTCACCAGGTGCCTGAGGGCGTTGAGATCGCGCGACCACTGCCAACCGGTGAAGTACTCGGATGGCTCGAACTGAAGCTTGTACAGGGCCTTCTCCTCGTAACAGGTTCCCAGATGCAGGAACTCCATTCCGGCCTGGGCCATGACCTCGACTGCCCGGGTCATCAACTGCATCCCGGACATCCCATCGCCCGGACCCAAAGCGTAGAAGGCATAGTAATAGTAGGCAACCCTGGGCGGCTCGAGGTACAGCAGCACATGGCCGACCTCGCGCCCTGCACGATCGACGTAAACCAGGAGGTGGCTGACTACCGGCGAGCGCATCAGGCGATCGAGGCGCTCCCCCGACATCACACCGTGACCAAAACGCTCTGTCGCGAACTCCAGCCACTGCCGCCGAAGCTCGCCGGAATAGTCAAAGGCCTCTCGCGACACCAGGCGGCATGCGAGAGAGGCCGACTTGCGGAGCATCCGCCGGTTTTCCGCGCTCGGCACCCAGGCCTGCAGCGGCACGCGCAACTGGCGGCACAGGTAGAAGCGATCGAGGTCCGGGGAAGAGGGGAGGAAGCCGGCCGCGAAGCAGTCCGCCGGCGTCTCCCCCGCCTCAGGAAAACCCCAGATGACGTAGGGAAAGGTGTAACCGGCGTAGTCGGCACGCGACTCGGAGAAAACCAGTTTCACGGAGCACCGCCCAGGTAACGACGTGGCAGCCTGGCGCGCCAGTTGGTCAGGATGTCGTAGCTGACGCTGCGCTTCAGCGCTGCCAGCTCGTGGGGAGTGATGTCTTCTTCTCCCTGCCGACCCATCAGGACTATCTCGTCTCCCAGCGCAGCCTCCGGGACGTCGGTCACGTCCACCGTCAGGGCGTCCATGGACACCCCGCCCACCAGCGGCACGCGCCGACCACGCAGGAGTGCGTGGCCCTCGTTGCGGACCCTGGGATAACCGTCGCCGTAACCGATCGGCAGCACGGCTATCCTGCGCCTCGACTCCGCACGGAAATGCATGCCATAACCGACCATGTCCCCCGGTTCCAGCTCCTGCAGTGCCGTGATGGTGGCCTTGACCGTCAGGACCGGGGACAAGCCGGGAATTCGTCGGCAGACCGCAGATGGATACACACCCAGCGCGAGGATGCCGACCCGGACCATATCGTGATGAGCCTGCGGCAAGTCCAGGAAGCCGCCGCTGTTGCAGGCATGGATGCAACCGGGCGTCAGGCCTGCATCACTGAGCACGCGCAGGGCCTCCTGGAAACGCCCAAGTTGCTGGAGCGCGAAGCGCTTGTCGAGTTCGTCGCTCTGGGCAAAGTGGGTCAGTGCACCGGCAAGCCGCAGGTGCCTGAACTCAGCGAGCTGTGATACCCACCGGGATGCAGCCCTCCAGCTAAAGCCGTAGCGATTCATCCCGGAGTTGATCTTGAGGTGCACATCGAGGACGACGTCACGGGCTGCGGCAAACACCTCGAGCTGGGCAGCCACCTCCAAAGACCCCACGCAAGGTGTGAGGCGATGACTGCACAACCAGTCGAAGTCCAGGGCCGTGCGCTCCCCCAGCAGCAGGATCGGTGCCTCGATCCCGGCGTCGCGTAGGGCTACCGCTTCCGCCACGGTATAGGTGGCAAAACTGTCCACCCCGCTGGTCAGGGCCATCCGGGCAACCGGAATTGCGCCTGCGCCATAGGCCTCGTCCTTGATCACGTGCATCAGACGCACGGCCGCGGGCAAGTCTGCGCGAATGAGCCTGAGGTTGGCACCGAGGGCCGTGAGGTCGACTTCCACCCAGGCCGGACGTCCCGGCCTCATGCGCTGCCCGGCGGCCACAGGGACCTCCCCACGTCGGTGCGGTAGTAGGCACCGAGCGAATGGATCCTTCGGATGTTGCG
>JAURMS010000001.1 GCA_030830595.1 Gammaproteobacteria bacterium
ATAGAGGAAGTCGAAGCTGTCGATGACCTGCTCCGCGTATTGACTCGCGGTGTGTCCATAATCGCCGATCAGCTTCAGGTCACTGAGTTCGTGACCGTGTGGCATGGCGATCAACTCCCCCGCTTCGGTCTTGAAGCCATAAGGCAACTCGTCGTTCATCCAGTCGCAGAAATATTCGACGCCCGCCGCCGCCAGGAGGTCCGGCGTGACGAACGACTCGGACAGCCCGGGCGAGATCCAGCCCCGTATCGGCTGACCCGTCGCCCGGCGCAGCCGCTCCATGGCAGCCTCGATCCAGGCGGACTCCACGTCTCTTGGCACCGCGCTACTGTGCAGGTGGGCCATGTCCAGCCCCATGCCAATCACCTCCCAGCCACGCCGCAGCACCTGCTGGACCAGGAAACGATCGCGCTCGGCGGCGCCTGCGTTGAAGGCAACGCTGGCAGGAAATCCTGCCTCATCGAGCGCCCGCAGGATCCGGTAGACACCCACCCGGTTGCCGTAGTCCCTGAGGGTGTAGTTCCAGTAGTCGGGATAGGGGCGAGTCATGCCACCGGACACCAGGTTCAGCGGCATGTCGAGCGGAAAGAACTCGATCACCGGCATGATCCATACGGCCACCCGCGTGCCGTGTGGCCATTTGAGTGGTGGCCGCGCGAAGGCGTTGTCGAGCGGATAACGTTCATGGTCCATGCCCGGACGACGATGGGCATACCGCAGGTAGGAGGCGTCGACGGTCATGACCAGTCCCTCGCGAAGTCCTTCTGGGCCGCGACGGCAGACTCAAGGTAGTGATCGATGTACCAGGCAGCAATCTCGCGGCCCGTCGCGTGCCAGACACCCTGGTGCCCAAGGATGTATTCGAGCACGCCCGCCAGGTGATCAACCCGGTGCGGCACCCCGATCAGGAACGGGTGCAGGGGCAGGCACATGACTGTCCCGGACTCTGCGCCCTCGGCGTAGAGACGATCGAACTGGTCACGGATCCGTTCCGCGTACTCGGCGGGTGTGCCTCGCGAGGTGTGAAGCCCGGTCCAGTCATTGACCTCCAGCGAATAAGGCAGGCTGATCAGCTGGCCCTCCGGCAGGTGCAGCGGGGTCGGCTGGTCGTCATGGAACAGGTCCAGCGTGTAACGCACACCACTGCGCGCGAGCAGCCGCAGCGTGCGAGGCGTATTGGTCAGGGCCGGCGACAGCCATCCATCCATCGACTGCCCGGATGCGCGCCTGATCGCCTCGCGCGCGTCGGCGATGACGCCCAGTTCCTGTTCCTCGGACAGGCCATACAGGTAACGGGAGTTGTAGATACCGTGTGAAAAGAATTCCCAGTCCCGGCTGGCCATTTCCTCGACGATCTCGGGGCAGTGATCACACATCGCGATGCTGAGCGAGACGCTCGGCCGCACGCCGAGATCATCAAAGAGCGACAGCATGCGCCAGAAACCCACCCGGTTGCCGTAGTCGCGGATCGAGTAGTTGAGCAGGTCGGGTGCCGGACGCCACAGGGTCGAGGGCTGGATGGGTCCCTGTGGCGGGTTCAGCTCGTAGAACTCGACGTTGGGCGCGACCCAGAAGGCCAGCCGCGCACCGCCGGGCCACTCGATCCTGGGCCGGCCAAGATACGGCCACGGCGCATACAGGCCTGGATCTGAGGAGATCTGCACGTCGGCTTCAAGGTGCTCGCGGGGGAAAATGGTCACGGCTGGCGCTCCCTGGCTTCGAAAGGCTGATAAGCTCTGAGGAAATTGTAACGCCCGACGGGGGACAACAATGGAAGCGCGCCAGCCGGACCCGACCCTGGTCAGCTACGTCCACATCATGTACGGCCTGCACGCGCTGTCAGCCCTGATCGGGATCACCAGCAGCGTGACCGTTGCTGGCAGTTTCATCTTCGGTATTCCCTCGATCATCGCCATCATCATGAACTACGTCCGGCGGACCGAGGCCGAGGGCACCTGGCTCGAATCACACTTTGCCTGGCAGAGAAGGACCTTCTGGTATGCCGCATTCTGGACCCTGATGACCGGGATCGTCTCGGGCCTGCTGCTGATCATCCTGGTTGGAGTTGTCACCTGGTTTCTGGGCCTTGCGATCATCGCGCTCTGGATCATCTATCGGGTATTGCGTGGCTGGATCGCCCTCGGGGGCGGCCGGCCCGCCTAGGCCCCAGCCCCTAGCCGGGCTGCTCGCAGCCTCAGTACGAGATCGAGCAGATGGGCCAGCAGTGCCCCACCGAGACTGGCACCCACCCAGGCCGCCTCAGCCCCGCTCATCGTGAAGCGCAGGGCCAGGAACAGGCAGGCGCCAGACAGCAGGTTTGGCAGCAGCGCGCCGATGGGCGGGACCCGGCCGTCGCGCCGTGACCAGGCCCATAGCAGCAGCGCCTCCACGGCAACTCCCACAAGGATGAGATCGACCAGCAGGGGCTTGATCAGGGCATCCATCAACCCCCCACGAATGGCGCATTCAGCCGCACGATGGCCAGGTTGAGCGCGGCCGCAAAGCCTACCCAGGCGAGATAGGGCAGCAGCATGAGGCCGGCCCGTCGGGAGTGCCTGCCCAGGGTCACGACCAGGGACAGCACCGAAAGCCAGAGCACCGCCACCTCGACCAGCGCGAGGTCGGGGCGTTTGAGGAAGAAGAACAGCCCGCTCCACGCCACGTTGAGCACGCCGTTGACGGCAAACAGGACCAGGACCAGCCGCCGCTGGTCGGGCCTCAGCGCCCGCCGCCAGACGTCCAGTGCGGCCAGCACGCAGAGCAGGAAAATGATCGTCCACGCCGGGCCGAACAGCCAATCGGGAGGCTGGAAGGCAGGTTTGGACAGCGCGAAGTACCAGCCGTCCAGACGCGTCAGCAAGCCACCGAGCAGCGCGACCAGCACGGCGGTCGAGGCGGCAACCAGCGGCGCGACCCAGCGGCCGCCCAGGCCGGTCATGCCCGAACCACCCCCAAGAGGTGCCCCAGGTCCTTGAAGAAGATACGCAGGTGGGCCAGCGGCCGCGCCCGCACCAGTTTCTTGTACATGTAGGCCTGCCAGGTCAGGTGCTGCACGTCAGGATCCCGGCACATGCTGACGAAGCGCTCACGGCGCGCATCGCTCGAGTACCAGAACCGCTGCAGGAGCCCCAGCACCCAGAACACGCGCCCATGCGCCCGCATGAAGCGGCGGCGAGCCGACTTCAGGGCACCCGGGTCACCTGTCTCCAGCAAGCCGATGACGGCCTCGGCTGCCAGCCTGCCTCCGGCCAGCGCGTAGTAGATGCCCTCGCCCGAGGCGGGCGCCACGACCCCAGCTGCGTCACCCGCGAGCACCACACCGCGGCCGTCGTCCCAACGCCGCAGGGGACGCAACGGAATCGGCGCACCCTCCTTGCGGATCGTGTCGCTGAGATCGAGCCCGGTCAGGTTGCGCAGGTCCGCCACCGCGTTGCGGAGCGAGAAACCCTTGAGGGCACTCCCGACGCCTACGCTGACAGTCTCACCGTGAGGAAAGACCCAGGCGTAGAAATCCGGGGACAACTTACCCTGGTAATACACGTCGCAACGCTGGCCGTCGTAATGGGCACCGGTGGCCGGCGAGCGGACGATCTCATGATAGGCCGCCACGTAGGGCACCCGACCGGCATCTGGAATGCACTGCCTTGCCACTGCGGAGCGCGCACCATCCGCGCCGATCACGGCACGGGTAGTCACCTTGCGGGTCACTGAGGCCGGGTCGGCCCCGCGAACGTCGTAGCTAAGTTCGATGACGCCGTCATCAAGATACTGGAGGCCCTCGAACTCGCCGGTGAGCCTGACGGCTCCATGCGCAGCCGCGCGCTCGCGCAACCACTCATCAAAGCTTTCCCGGTCGACCATGCCGACGTAACCGCCCTCGATGTGCATGTCGACACTCACGGCGGTCGGCGAGACCATCCGCGCCGACCTGATGCGCGCGACCAGCAGCGATTCCGGCAAGTCGAACTCGGTCATGGCCTGCGGGGGAATGGCGCCGCCGCAGGGCTTGATGCGACCTGCCCGGTCAAGCAGGGCGACGCTCAGCCCACGACGGGCGAGGTCGTCTGCGGCGGTGGCCCCTGCCGGGCCGCCACCCACCACCACCACGTCGAAATTGTCAGTCTGCATCTGTCATCTCCCCCCCGCAGAGACCGTGACGGCCTCCCGCGCCACCCAGGACCGAACCTGCGCCGCACCTGTCGAGGGCCCGATATGCCTCGCCAGGTAAGCAGCGACCAGGAACACCAGCCCCTCGAGAAAAAACACCATGGAGTAAGCCGTCAACGCCGAACCACTGACCAGCCTGATGAGATCGACGAGGCCCGTACCCGCGATTCCGCCCGCAGCAAAGGCGATCGCCTGGGCCGCACCCCACAGGCCCATGCGCACGCCCTCACGTGCACGCGCACCTTCCGCCACCATCGCCATCATCGAGCCGATGGCAGCGACGGAAAACGCGCCATTTGCTGCACCCAGTGCAAAGACCGAGGGTGCCAGCGGCCAACTGCCCGGGAGGTAACCTGCGACTGACAGGCCGAACAGGGCGACACCGGAGGCGAGGCAACCGCCCACGCACCAGGCCGTCAGGCTGCCGAGCCCACGGCCTGCCCCGGAGCGGGCCAGCCCAGCCACCAGCAGCATGCCGAGCAGGACG
>JAURMS010000369.1 GCA_030830595.1 Gammaproteobacteria bacterium
GCTGGTGTCCTGGGAGATCACCAGCAACTCCCGGACCCCGGCGTTGCGCAGGCGGATGGCCTCGTTCAGGACGTGGGTGATGGGACGGCTGACCAGGTCGCCGCGCATTGAGGGAATGATGCAGAAGCTGCAGCGATGATTGCAGCCCTCGGAAATCTTCAGGTAGGCGTAATGCCTCGGGGTCAGCCTGACGCCCTGCGGCGGGACCAGGTCCAGGCGGGGATCGTGGCGGGGCGGCAGGTGTTCGTGGACTGCACCGAGCACTTCCTCGTAGGCGGCCGGGCCGGTGACCTTCAGCACCTTGGGGTGCCGCTCGGTGATCCGCTGCGGTTGCGCGCCCAGGCAGCCGGTGACGATGACTCGGCCATTGGCAGCCACGGCTTCGCCAATGGCCTCCAGCGACTCGTGCACGGCCTCGTCGATGAAGCCACAGGTATTGACCACCACCAGGTCGGCCTCGTCATAGCTGGGCACGACTTCGTAACCGCCGGCGCGGAGCTGGGTCAGGATGCGCTCAGAATCGACCAGCGCCTTGGGGCAACCGAGGCTGACGAACCCGACCCGCGGCGTGTTGTGTTTCATGTTGCGGATTTTGCCTACTCGCCGCGATAGAATCGAATGGTGAAGCTCGCTTTCACCAAGATGCACGGCTTGGGCAACGACTTCATCGTCTTTGATGCGCCCGCCAGCGGCGCGCTCGCGCCCTCCGTCCTGCGCAGCCTGGCCGACCGCCATACCGGGATCGGCTTCGACCAGGCGCTGATGCTGGAGGCGTCGGCCTCGCCCGGCATCGCGGGTCATTACCGCATCTTCAATGCCGACGGCAGCGAGGTGGGCCAGTGCGGCAACGGCGCACGCTGCGTCGCCCGCCTGATCTGGGAGCGACTGGGACAGCCCGCGGAGGCGCTCAAGCTCACCTGCGCAGCCGGCACGGTGACGGCGCGGGTCGGGCAGGACGGCCAGGTCATGGTCGGCATGGGCGAGCCGAATTTCGAGCCTGCCGCGGTACCCTTCCTGGCCACGGACGCGGGAGCACCCTGGACCCTCGAACTGGAAGGCCGCCATCTCGAATTCGACGTGGTCTCGATGGGCAACCCGCATGCCGTCATTCGGGTACCATCGGCGTCAACGGCTTCGGTCAACGAGGTCGGCGCCCGGTTGGAAGGGGATCGACGCTTTCCCGAGCGGGTCAACGTCGGTTTCCTGGAGGTGCGTGACGAGGCTCGGGCCGCCTTGCGCGTCTACGAACGGGGCGTCGGCGAGACGCTGGCCTGCGGCACGGGCGCCTGCGCGGCAGTGGCCGTGGGACGACGGCGGGGCTGGCTGGGGCCGAGGGTCGAGGTTGAACTGCCGGGAGGACGCCTGGTGGTGGAGTGGCAGGGCCCGGGGCAGGAGGTCTGGATGACCGGCCCGGCAGAAAAATCTTTCGAGGGGTTGATCCAACTATGAGCAGAGCGGCACGCAACACTGGCCGGAGCACCATCGACGACCAGGCCATCATCGATCACCTGCTGGCCAGTCCGGACTTTTTCGAGCGCAACTCATCGGCCCTCCTCAAGCTGCGTCTCCAGGACGGGCGCGGCGGCACGGTATCCCTGCTCGAACGCCAGGTCGAAGTGCTGCGCGAACGCAACCGCCAGCTGGAGGCGCGGATCGCCGAGTTCATCGACATCGGGCGCACCAACGACCTGCTGGCCGCGCGAATCCACACGCTGACCACCCGCCTGATCCATGCGCGCGGACTCGACAAAGTAGTAGATGCGCTGGAGTCCTCCCTGCGTGAGGACTTCGACGTACCAAGCCCGGTACTGGTCCTGTTCCGCGACGACCCATCACTGGCAGCCCGCGAGTCGTCCTTCATCCGCCTGGCCCGCCGCGATGCCCCGGAGGTCAAGGGATTCGATACGCTGCTGCTGTCGGGCAAGCCCCGTTGCGGCCAGGTCCGGGATTCGCAGCGGGAGTGGCTGTTCGGTACCGGCGCTGTGGAGATCGGCTCGGTAGCCCTCGCCCCGCTCGGGCCGGAAGGTCGCTACGGACTGCTGGCCTGCGGCTCGAGCGACAGTCAGCGCTTCAATCCGGCCATCAGCACCGACTTCCTGGCCCGAATCGCCGAGCTGGTGACCGCCGCGCTCGCAGCGGAGTGATGGACCCGGCAGGGACTGCCTGGGTCGAGCGCTGGCTCACCCACCTGCGAACCGAGCGCCGCCTGTCGCCGCATACCCGCTCGGCCTATGCGCGGGACCTCGGCGCCCTGACGGCCTATTGCGGCGACGCCGGCATCACCGGCTGGACAGGCCTGGATACCGCCCAGATCAAGCGCTTCGCAGCGCTGCAGCACCGCGACGGGCTCGATCCCAGGAGC
The DNA here is from genome assembly GCA_030830595.1 of Gammaproteobacteria bacterium. Lineage (GTDB taxonomy): Bacteria > Pseudomonadota > Gammaproteobacteria > Steroidobacterales > Steroidobacteraceae > SG8-30. Next base: position 2,363 of record JAURMS010000369.1, read on the forward strand.
ATCCAGCGACGGCTGTCCTCGGTGCGCAGTTTTCTCGGCTTCCTGGTGCGCGAGGGTGCGCTGGAAATGAACCCGGCCCGGGACGTCCGCGCGCCCAAGGGCCGGCGCCAACTGCCCCGCACGCTCGACACCGATCGCATGGCGCGCCTGCTGCTGCCACCGGCCGACGATGCGTTGGCTCAGCGCGATCACGCGATCATGGAACTGCTGTACAGCTCGGGACTGCGCCTTGCCGAACTGGTAGGGCTGGACATGCACCAGCTGGACCTCGAGGAGCGGACCGTACGGGTGCTGGGCAAGGGCCAGAAGGAA
>JAURMS010000370.1 GCA_030830595.1 Gammaproteobacteria bacterium
AGTTCTTCTGGTTGGACTTCCAGTTGCGCAGGTCGATCTCCTTGTGAGCAATATTGAGGTCACCACAGAAGATGTAGTCTCGCCGCTTGCGCTTGAGCGCCTTCAGGTAGGGCAGGAAGGCTTCCAGGAAGCGAAACTTGGAGGCTTGGCGATGCGGCCCCGAGGAGCCCGAGGGCAGGTACAGGGAGACCACCGACAGGCGGCCGAAGCGGGCTTCCAGGTAGCGGCCCTCGCGGTCGAACTCCTCCACCCCGAAGCCGCGGATGAGTTCATCGGGCTCCCTTCGGGAAAAAATCGCCACCCCGCTGTAGCCCTTCTTTTCGGCGTCGAAGTAATAGCCCGTGAAGCCGGCGGGGCGAAAATCGCCGTGGTCGAGCTGGTGCTCCTGGGCCTTGGTTTCCTGGAGGCAGAGCAGGTCGGCACGCTGGTGACCCAGCCAGTCGAACAGGCCCTTGCGGGCCGCCGAGCGGATGCCGTTGCAGTTCAGTGTAATGATACGCATTGCCGCCCCCGCCAGAAGGGCGGATCATATACGCATGCAGCCCTACCAGCAGGAATTCATCGAACTCTCCATCGCCCACCAGGTGCTGCGCTTTGGGGAATTCACCCTGAAAAGTGGCCGGGTCAGCCCCTACTTCTTCAACGCCGGCCTGTTCAACAGCGGCGGCGCCATCTCCACCCTCGGTCGCTGCTACGCCCGCGCGGTGGTCGAATCCGGCCTCCCCTTCGACATGCTCTTCGGGCCCGCCTACAAGGGCATCCCGCTGGTCACCACCACGGCGGTCGCGCTGGCCGATTGGCACGACCGCAGCCTGCCCTTCGCCTTCAACCGCAAGGAGGCCAAGGCCCATGGCGAGGGCGGCCGGCTGGTGGGGGCACCGCTGGCCGGTCGGGTGCTGGTGGTGGACGACGTCATTTCCGCCGGTACCGCGATCCGCGAATCCATCGAGATCATCCGCGAGGCGGGGGCCACCCCGGCCGGGGTGGTGGTGGCGCTCGACCGCCAGGAACGCGGTCAGGGTGCCCTATCGGCCGTGCAGGAGGTCGAGCGCGACTTCGGCATCCCGGTGATCCACATCATCTCCCTGCCCCACCTGATTACCCACCTGGAAGCCGCCGGCAAGGCGTCCGAACTGGCGGCGCTCCGGAACTACCGCCAGCAGTGGGGAGTCGAACCGGTCAAAGCGTGACGCGGTGTTGTGACGCAGATCTTGAAACAGGCAGAATGCAGAAAATGAGCCCGAACGCTGCCGCCCCCCTCCTCCTGGCCATGCTGGCCTGCCTGACCATGTGGTCGGCTGCGGCGAACGCCCAAACCGTCTACAAGTGGACCGACAAGCGCGGGCAGACCCACTACGGCGACCGGGTACCCCCCGAATACGCCACCCAGGACCGCGAACTCATCAACCGCCAGGGCGTTACCGTTGGTCGCGAGGAAGGCACCATCACCGATGAGGAACTGAAGGCGCAGAAGGAGCGCGAGCGCATCGCCCGCATCAAGGCCGAGGCCGCCCTGCGCGACCGCATGCTGGTCACTGCCTACCAGAGCGTCGAGGAAATCGAACTGGTGCGGGGACGCCGCCTCGACCAGATCGACTCGCAGATCCAGCTGCTCAAGCTCGGGGTGGACAACCTGGTCGCGAGGCATCGCGAACTGGTGAAGCGCTCCAACCAGTTCAAGCCCTTCAACGACGATCCAAAGGCAGAATCGATGCCGGCGGGGCTGATGGAAGACATCAAGCGCACCGAAAGCGAGATCGACGTGCAGCGCGCCAACCTCGACCTGCGCATCCGCAACCGCACCGAGATCAACGACCAGTTCGACGCCGACATCGCCCGCTTCAATCAGCTCCGGGCCGGCGGCTAGGCAGCCTGCCTAGCGGCCTGAACTGCCAAAGCCGCCCTCGCCACGCTCGCTGGCGGAAAAGTCCTCCACCACCACGCACTCGGCCTGCACCACCGGCACGATCACCATCTGCGCGATGCGCTCGCCGGGCTGGATGACATAAGGTGCGCTACCCCGATTCCACGCCGAGACCATCAACTGGCCCTGATAGTCGGAATCGATCAGCCCCACCAGGTTGCCGAGCACCACGCCGTGCTTATGTCCAAGCCCCGAGCGCGGCAAAAGCATGGCTGCCAGGCCCGGGTCGTCCAGGTGGATGGCGATCCCTGTGGGCACCAGCTCGGCCTGCCCCGGCGCCAGGGTGAGCGGTGCATCGATGCAGGCGCGCAGGTCCATGCCCGCCGAGCCCGGCGTGGCGTGGGTGGGAAGCGGGAGGCTGTCGCCCACCCGCGGGTCGAGGACCCTGACCTTCAATTTATGCACGGGCACTTCCTTGGGCTTCGCGACGGGCCAGCCTCTGCTCAGGCGACCTCAGGAGAGCGATCTGCCGAACCAATTGCCTCGCGAGGGCCAGCTTGGAATCCTGTTCCAGGGCCAACTGTCCGCCCGGCCAGAGCAGCAGCAGGGCGTTGTCGTCCCGATCGAACCCAGACTCGTCACCGACCAGGTTGGCCGCGATCAGGTCGAGCGCCTTGCGGTCCAGCTTGATCCGCGCGTGGGCCTCCAGCTGCTCGGTTTCCGCGGCAAAGCCCACCACGAAAGGGCGGGGGCGCAGGGCTGCCACCTCGGCAAGGATGTCGGGCGCGCGGACCAGCTCCAGGGTCAGGGTGTCCGCGACCTTCTTGAGCTTCTGAGGATGGACCACGCCGGGGGTGTAGTCGGCCACCGCGGCGGCCCCGATATACACATCGGCCCCCGCAACCGCTTCAAGCACCGCCAGGCGCATCTCGGC
>JAURMS010000371.1 GCA_030830595.1 Gammaproteobacteria bacterium
CCCACTGATGACCTGCCCTATGGCTACAGCCTGTACATCGACGATGGGTCTGGCGAGGTTCAGGTGTTCATCCCGGCCAGCACTGGCATCAACCCCTTTCGTATCGGCTACCTGCGTCCGGGGATCACCATTCGTGTGACGGGCCTCAGCAGCCAGTTTCTCGCCAACCTTGAGGTGTTGCCTCGAATTGTCGGAGACATTCAGCGGTCCAGGTGACTTTCCAGCCTGCGCAGGTCCTCATGCCGGCTGGGAAGGTCGAGCCGCGCGGCTCCCATGCGAAGGTCCCTTAGCGTCTCCAGCGATTTCAGTAGCACCGGCAAGGGCGGACCACTCGAGGTGAGGTTGGCGAGATGCTGGTCGGACATCCCGACAGCCGGCTGGGCGATGAAACGACTCACCAGTTGATCGTGATGCTGGGCAGCGGCCCGACCGTGCAGGGCACAGACTTCCAGGAAGACGGCGAGGTTCTCCTGATACCACTTGGCGGAGTGAGAAGCCGGGTTCAGGCTCAGGAATTCGTCCATCAGGCTTCTCCTCCGCATGCAGTCACGAAGGATCGACTGATCTTCCGGCATCATGTAAAGGAACTTGTCGACAAGCAGTTGTGAATAGTAGGCATGGTCTGCGCGACACAGGCCCAGCAACAGGTCAATGACATTGATGCCGGCGAAGTCTCCCGCATTCGCACCCCGGTACAGGGAGTGCCCGACCCGGTGCGACTTGAAATAGGGCCGTACGCAGTAGAAGAAACGTTCGGCGTCGAGGGTCTCAAACAACCTGGTGTTGTAGGTGGTGACGTCTCGCAGGGCATCTCTGGCTGCCAGCAGAAGGTCATGCGTTACCCTGTGGCTCACCCCAAGAGGTAGCGTTCGAAGCAGCGCGTCTGCAGCCCGCTTGTAGGCGAGGATGGCGAGCGTGTTGTAGTCGTTGAAGCTGCGCTCGTCCTCGAGCCGGGTGAAACTCTTGTAACGGCCATCGATGGCCCGATTGTGGGTGGACAGGTGGCTGGTAGCAAAACGCGGCGCGACCCCCAATGAGGCGCCTAACTGCATGGCCAGTGCCGAAGCCTCCTTGAGCGGAGAGCCTGCATTGCGACTGGCGCTGGTCATGCCGTGCCGCTCGCACGCAGCCATATACAGTCCAACGTTGCCGAGCAGGTCAAAGCCCCGATCGAAGCCCTCGTCCGTATTGCCCTCATGCAGCAATCCCACGATATGCCGTTGTCCCTCCTCGAGCAGGTGCTGCTTCAGCCCAGGTCCGACCCCCTCGACGTTAGCCCGGTCGGGCTGGGCGAAGTAGAGGTGCTCCAGCGCAGTGTTGGTCTCGGCAAAGTCATTGCGGATCCAGGTATCGAAAGCTTGGGCTCTCTCTGACACGAAGGCTCTCCGGGGCTTCTGTCCCTAAGGGGTTGTTTCCGTGGCCCGGGGACAGGAGCCGCTAAGGTGGAATATGCTTGTGGTGCAAGTGTCTGCCTGTGTCGACCAGAGGTCCAGTCCACCATGTTCAGAGCCAAGATCCTTACCGCCTGCCTTGTCCTGCCTCTCGCCTGGGTGTACGCGTCCGCAGCCGACTTTGAGCAGGGTCGCGTGCTGTCCTCTGCCGGCGACTATGCCGTGTTGTCACCCCGCCAGCGGGTCGAGGTCGAGAACCGGGTCCTGCAGGAGCGGCTCGATACCTTGCTGCCTTTGCTGATGGCCGAGTCCGGGCTCGACATGTGGCTGGTCATCAATCGTGAGTACGCCGAGGATCCGGTGTACTTCTCGCTGGTGCCTCAACCCAGCTTTGCAGCGCGGCGGACCACCATGCTGGTGTTCAACAGGCTGCAGGACGGCACCTTGGAGCGGCTGTCCGTCAACCGCTATCCGCTCGGCCCGCCCTATGAGACGGGCTGGGCCGGCGGCGAACTGGAGGCACAGTGGCAGGCGCTGGCAGAGCTTATCGTGGAGCGAGATCCGGCCCGGATCGGCATCAACGTGTCGGAGCAATGGGCTGTAGCCGATGGGCTTACACAGGGCCTGGCTGGTCGGCTGACCAAGGTGCTGCCGCCGGAATTTGCCAAGAGGCTGGAGCCTGCCGAGGACCTCGTGGTTCGCTGGCTCGAAACGCGCATCCCGGAGGAGTTGGCTCTCTACCCGCATGTCGCCAGCATCGCCCGTGGCGTGATTGCCGAGGCCTTCAGCTCGAGGGTGATCACCCCGGGAGCTACCACGACCAGTGACGTGGCCTGGTACATTCGCGAGCGCTTTGAGGCCCTGGGTCTCCGGCCGTGGTTCATGCCTTACGTAAATCGTCAGGCGCCGGGCCTTGCCTGTGAGCGCGACGCTGATTTTTGCGGCGAGTCGGGGATCATCCGTCCCGGTGATGTCCTGCATACCGATGTGGGGATCTGCTACCTCAAGCTGTGCACGGACACCCAGGAGATGGGGTATGTGCTGCGCCCGGGCGAGCGGGATGTACCTGCGGGCTTGAGGGCCGCGCTGGCGGCCGGCAATCGCTGGCAGGACCTGTTTACTGGTGAATTCCGGACCGGGCGGAGCGGCAACGAGGTGCTGGCCGCCGCGCGCAATGCATTGGAGGCGGAGGGCCTCTACAGCAAGACCTACACCCATCCGCTGGGTTATTTCGGGCACGCGCCGGGTCCCACCATCGGGATGTGGGACAACCAGGGGCCTACCCTGGGTCAGGGTGACTGGTTACTGCATCCGAATACGGCCTATGCGATCGAAGGCAACGTGAAGGTTGAGGTGCCTGAATGGGACGGCCAGTGGGTGCAGGTCAAGCTTGAGCAGGGCGCCCTGTTCGATGGGCAGCACGTGACCTACCTGGCTGGACGTCAGGTGGCCTGGCACGTTGTGCGGTGAGCCTCGACGAGACTTACATGCGGGAGGCCTTGCTGCTGGCTCGACGGGCCGCAGAACAGGGTGAGGTGCCAGTCGGGGCCCTGGTGGTGAGCGGAGGCGAGGTGGTGGGCCGTGGCTACAACCAGCCTATCGGCCGCACCGACCCCACCGCGCACGCAGAGGTGCTGGCACTCAGGGAGGCGGGTCGCACGCTGGGTGACTACCGTCTGGGCGGCAGCACCCTGTACGTGACCCTGGAGCCCTGTCCGATGTGCGCAGCGGCCCTGGTCCATGCGCGGGTGGCCAGAGTCGTATTCGGTGCCTGGGATCCCCGTCAGGGCGCCTGTGGGAGCGCCTTCAACCTGCTTTCCGCGCCGGCCATGAACCATCGGGTGGATGGCTTCGGGGGCGTGCTGTCCGCGGAATGTGGCGAGCTCCTGCGGGAGTTTTTCGTGTCCCGGCGGGAGGCGCAGGGCTGATCATCAGTCGGCGGCGAAGTCCTCGCGCATCTCGAGGCGCAATTCGGCCTCGGGTTCGCCGGTCATCCAGACCAGGCGATTACGATAGTTCACGACATTGGCGACAAACCCAACCGGTTCCCAGCCGCGGGCATAGCCGTAGCGGGTCTGTGAGTACCACCTTTCCTGGGTGAGGAGAGGGAGGTAGACGCGCACATCGTCCCAGCGGTCCGGATCGCGGCCGAAGCGCTGGGTGAGCACCCGCGCGTCCTCGAGGTGACCGTAGCCCACGTTGTAGGCGGCCAGGGCCATCAGTGTCCGGTCCGGTTCAGCGATCCGCTCCGGCAGGCGGTTGCGGGTCTCGACCAGGTAGCGCGCACCGCCCAGGATGCTGGAGCGGGCATCGAGGCGATCCTCCACACCTACGCGCCTCGCCGTGTCTTCCGTCAGCATCATGAGGCCGCGGACGCCCGTCACCGAGGTGGCGAGCGGGTCATAGAGAGACTCCTGGTAGCCGATGGCAGCCAGCAGGCGCCAGTCGATCCCGTGCAGGGCGGCGGCTTCCTCGAAGTGCGGGCGCAGGCCGGGCAGCCGCTCCTGGACCAGCCTTACGAAATCCCTGGAGTCGAGGTAGTCGAAGTTCTTCTCGTGGGCCTCGTAGCGGGAGAGGATCCGCTCCAGTTCCCCGTTCTGGCTGATCAGCGAAAAATAGGCATTGACCTGTTCCAGCAACTCGGGTTGGTCAGACGGCAGCGCCCACGCGATGGGCAAGCCGCCTGACAATTCGAACGCCCGGGCGAGGTCCGGGTGAAGGTGACGCCCCACCGAGAACTCGCTGGAGTCGGCAACCGTGAAGTCGATTGCGCCGCTGGAGACGCGGGCCAGCAGGTCGAGCTGGTCGACATCCGGCACCTCCACAAACCGCAGTTCGGGGAACTCGATCTGTAACTCGGCAAGCTTCCTGGCATGACTGGAACCCGCCACCACTTGCACCTCGCGCCCCAGCAGGTCTGCCGGTCCGGCCGGAGCAGGCCGGTCCCTGCGATAGACGAGGTGCTGGCTGATGGTGCGGTAGGTCGGGCCAAAGGCCAGCCGTTCCTGACGTTCGGGGGTGGCGACCACCCCGGCTGCCGCAATGCGGGCGCGTTTGCGCACCACCTCGTTGAGGGCCTCGCCTGCCGAGGGCGCTACGATCAGGGCCACCGGCTGACCCAGGTAATCGGCGAACCCTCGCATCAGTTCATACTCCGGCCCTTCGATCCCCTCGAGCCCGTAGTAGAAGGTAGTGGGGCTGTTGCGGGTGGCAAAAGCCAATGGGGCAGGCCGTTCGAAAGCAGGGGCCGCGGCGGGCTCCCTGCATCCGCTCAACAGCGGACCGGCGCATGCCAGCAACACAAGGAATGGCGGTACGACGGGCACCTTCGGAAACACGTTTTCAGGTCCTAGGGTGGGGCGAGAAGTGGTGTAGAATACGCGCGAGTTTTGGCTTTGGTGACAGAATTCGTTTCGATGAAATTAGGAGAGGTACCGAAGCGGTCATAACGGCACCGACTCGAAATCGGTTGGGGGCATTGCGCCCCACGTGGGTTCGAATCCCACCCTCTCCGCCACTTAATCCGGTCAATCAGTTGGGCGCGGTTCCGGTGAAAAATCATGAAGAAGTTTCGCCAAACTGCATTTCCATTTTTCTCGATGGCAGCTCGCGTCGGTTCCTCCGCGACGTTCAGCCGTGAACCCCGCCAGGCCCGGAAGGGAGCAACGGTAGCGGTGCGAACGGGTGCCGGAGGGGTGCTGGCGCGGGCTGCCGC
>JAURMS010000372.1 GCA_030830595.1 Gammaproteobacteria bacterium
CTGCGTGCCTGTCCACGATGAACGATATGCTGAATGGCGCCGTCTTCATACACAGCAAAGAGGTAGGGGAGCTCCGCCTCGTAGCCGGCTGCAGCCAGCGCCTCCAGCAGGCCGGGTTCATCCCCCTGGCCTCCCAGCCTGATGCCCGAGGGTACCGTGAGACCCGCGGCCGTTCTTTGCAGCAACAGGTTGCCTTCTACCTCGACAATGCCCCCGACCCTGAGGTTGCGCCGGCTCGGCATGGCAGCAAGAGCCTGCCTCAGCAGGCCGAAATGCAGGTACGCACCGCTGACGAATCCCAGGGGTGAGCGGTTGGAGTGCTCGAAAGCAAGCACCCGGCCTATCAATATATCGTGGTCCCCCATCGGGATAACCTGGTGCATCTGGCAGTCGAGCCATGCCACCGTGTCATCCAGCAGCGGATTGCCGGTCTGCGACGGTTGCCAGGGGGTAGCAGAAAACTTATCGATGCCACGCCGGGCAAACTGGGCAGAAATATCCTGCTGCTCTTCCGACAGGATGTTGACGGCAAATCCCGGGGCTTGTCGCCAACCCTCGATGCCCGCTGCCGTATTGGCGATACAGACCATGACCAAAGGCGGGTCAAGCGAAACCGAGGAGAAGGAATTGGCAGTAAATCCAAGTAGCGATCCGTCGGTTTGTCGGGTGGTGATCACGGTTACGCCCGTGGCGAAGCAGCCCAGCGCCTTGCGTAACTCGAGTGTGTCCAGGGTTGCACTCATTGCCTTGAGTTGTCCTCGCGCAGAGACCTGACCAGGGCCATGGCCATCAGCATGCCCATGAAGATCACAGGGAAGGATGCCGCCAGCACCCCCAGCCGGATGATGTCCATGCCGCCCACAAAGATCATGAACAGTGGCAACACGCCCGAAGCCAGCGCCCAGAACACACGGTGCCAGCGCCCTGGGTTGTCGTCTGCCCGCAATTCCGCGGTGACCGTAGAGGCTAGCGTGTAGGACGCAGAGTCATAAGTTGTTGCAACCGAGACCACGCTCACCAGCGCAAACAAGGCAAGCACCAATGAGCCCAGCGGCAGGTGCAGCAGCATGCGCGTCAGGGCGACGTTCTTGTCTTCCGCGCCCATGATGTCCACCACTGGCAACTGACCCTGCAGTTCAAGGTAAAGGCCGTAATTGCCCAGTACAAAATAAAACAGCCAGCAGCCGGCCGAACCAAAAAGGACCATCGAGAAAATCACCTGTCTCAGCGTCCTGCCCCGGGAAATCCTGGTGACAAATACCCCAATGACGGGTGCATAGGCTATCCACCAGGCCCAGTAGAAAATCGTCCAGTCTTCGACAAAGCCGGTCGCTTCAACCGGGTCGGTCCAGGTCATCATCCGCACGAAATTGCTGGCCATGAAACCAAGCGTGTCAGTGCTCATCTTCAGGATGAAAAGCGTCGGCCCGACTGCGAGCACGTACAAGAGCATCAGCAGGGCTGCCACCACGTTCAAGTCACTGAGTCGCTTGATGCCTTTTTCCAGCCCGAGAAACACGCTCAGTGAGAACAGGGCCACGCAAAATGCAAGCACCGCCATCTGCAACCCAAATGAATTGGGGACGCCGAGCAATTCCGCAGAGACCGTAGAGATCATCGGCCCAATCATGCCAAGTGACGTTCCGGTTCCGCCAAGCAAGGCCAGCATGGCGATGGTGTCCACGCCCCGACCGAGTAAGCTGCGGTTGCCGCGCGGACCCAGCAACTGATGACATCCCGTGCTGGCGCAAAGATGTGGGACCCGGCGCTGATAGAAGTGATAGGCAATGGCAATAGTTGGCAGCGCATAAATGAACCAGGCCGTAACGCCCCAGTGAAAGGGGCCATAGGCGGCCGCCCATTCAATGGCGCTTGGGCTGCGCGGCTGGGCACCAAAGGGCGGAGAATCATAGTAGTACACCCATTCGGTGCCGGCCCAGACCAGCAGCGTGGCGCCGGTGCCCGCACAAAACAGCATGCCAGCCCAGGAAAAATTCGAGAAATCAGGCCTGGCATCCTGCCCACCCAGTCGTACTGAGCCATGCCGGCTGAGACCGAGGCCGACGAGGAAGACAATCAGCGCGCAGCAGCCGAGCTGGTACAGCACCCCGAAGTGTTGAGTGATCCCTGAGTACAGCCAGCTGACCATTTTCGACGACTGCTCCGGGGCGAGCCCCAGCGGCAGGCAGATGCAGACGATGGCAGAGACCACGATGGCAAACATGGTCCGGTCGACCCTGGGTGCGGCCGATTGACGACTGCCTGGCTCGGTCTCGTGCATCAGCGCATCACGAAGGGATTGGCAATGGGGGTGCTGGAGGTGTTGAGCCAGACGGTTTTGCTCCGAGTGTAGTCGTAGATCGCCTGGGCGCCGCTCTCGCGGCCGTACCCACTGTGCCCGAAGCCGCCGAACTCCGCGATCGGTGAAACCATGCGATAGGTGTTCACCCAGACGATACCTGCCCTGATGGCCTTCGTCATGCGCAATGCGCGGGCCCCATCCCTCGTGAAGATTCCGGCTGCCAATCCGTAACTGGACTGGTTGGCCAGCTCGATGGCCTCAGCTTCACTGGTGAAGCGGAGCACGCTGAGGACTGGGCCAAACAACTCGGTGTCGAGGATGGTGGTCTCCGGTGACGGGCACTCGATGACCGTGGGCTGGAAATACCAACCGTCGCCCAGGCCGGTTGGCCGGCTTCCACCGCAGAGCACCCTCGCGCCCTGCGCCACGGCACCCGCCACTTCCCGCTGGATACGCTCGAGCTGGCCGAGGGTTGCCAGCGGACCCATCTGGGTGTCTTCCTCCATCGGGTCGCCGATGCGGATTTTTTCTGCGATCTTAACCAACTTTTCGAGAAAGGCGTCGGCAATCGAGGCGTGCAGCAGCAGCCTCGATCCGGCCACGCAGCTCTGGCCGCTGGCCCCGAAGATACCCGCCACGACGCCGTTGACGGCACTCTCAAGGTCGGCGTCCTCAAACACCACGACGGGAGACTTGCCGCCAAGCTCAAGGGAGACCTCTGCCAGGTTTTCGGCAGAATTTCGGATGATATGGCGCGCCGTGGCCGGGCCACCCGTGAAGCTGATCCGGTCAATGTCGGGATGGGAGGTCAGCGCTCGCCCGCAAGGTTCCGCCAGGCCGCTGATGATATTGACGACGCCAGCAGGCAGGCCTGATTCCTCAATGACATGACCGAATTCCAGCATGGCCGCAGGCGCGTGTTCCGATGCCTTGAGGATGATCGTGTTGCCCGCTGCCAGGGCTGGCGCCATCTTGACGGCGGTCAGGAAGAGTTGCGAGTTCCATGGCACCACCGCAGCCACGACGCCCAAGGGCTCCCGAGTCGTCATCACCATCAAGTCCGGCTTGTCGATGGGCAGGGTTTCACCATGCAGCTTGTCGGCCAGGCCGGCATAGAAATGAAAGTATTCGGCGATGTATCCCGCTTGCCACCGAGTCTCCTTAAGCATCTTGCCCGTGTCGGTGGTTTCCGTCTTGCCCAGCACCTCGGACTTGCCCGCCAGCAGGTCGCCGATTTTCCGCAGGAACTTGCCGCGCGCGGTGGCCGTAGTCGAAGCCCATGGGCCTGACCTGACGGCGCGCCGGGCGGCTTCCACTGCTCGATTCACGTCCTCGGCAGTGGCATCTGGAGCCTGTGCCCAAGGCTTGGCGGTGGCTGGATTGATGGTGTCGAAGGACTTCCCGCCCGTGGCATCACACCATGCCCCATCGATAAACATTTGATATCTGTTAGTGTTGTTCATCTAGTCATCCTGCCATTGACGGGAGGTGTAAGTTGGCAAGTAATCGTGATGAACGCAAGCATGGAGACCGATTTGAGGCAGGCCTGGCGGTGCGCAAGCAGGTGGTGGGGGAGGGCTATGTGAAGGCCGCCCTCGAAGGAGCAACGGCCTTGACCTGGCCGCTGCAGCAGCTGGTGACGGAATATTGCTGGGGGGAGATCTGGACCAGAGAGGGGCTCTCCCGCCGGGATCGGAGCCTGCTCAACCTGGGTATGCTGGCTGCGCTCAACCGTGGGCAGGAATTCAAGTTGCATGTACGCGGCGCCCTTAATAACGGCTTGAGTCGCGAGGAGATCATTGAGGCTTTGCTGCAGGTCACGATCTATTGTGGTGTGCCGGCTGGTGTCGAAGCAGTACGCAATGCCAAGGCTGTTTTCGATGAGATCGACGCCGCCGACCAGGCTGGGGGTGGCGCGTGAGCCGCAAGCAGGTGATTGGAGGGCCACTTGTCATCGGCGGACGGCAATTGTCGCTGTCGAGAGCCATTCGGGCCGGCGATTTTGTCTTTGTCACCGGGCAGGTGCCGATGCGCGACGGCGAGGTCATCACCACCGGTGGTATCGAGGAGCAGACTGAACTGGTGCTGGAGCGGATCCGCGAGGTCCTCAGCGAGGCCGGATGCGAGTTGACTGACATCGTGAAATCCATGGTCTGGTTGCGCGAGCGCGCGGACTTTCCTGGCTTCAACCAGGTCTATGGCAGGTATTTCCCGGTTGAACCCCCGACTCGCTCGGCCGTAGTCAGCGACCTGCTGGTCGACGTCAGGGTTGAGGTCGAGGTGGTCGCCTACCGCCCGGCCTGATGCAGGGCCATCAATGCCTCTGATTGTTGACGCACGTGCTCGTTGGCAATTTCCATGAAGGCCTCGGTCTCCGGCCTCTGCGCTGCGCCCTCCGGACGCACCAGGTAGACGCCGCGACCTCGCGAGTAGCTGTTGGGCAGCGGCCGCAACAGTCGGCCCTGCAGGAGTAATTCGTCGATGACTCCGCCAAATCCCAGCGCGATGCCCTGCCCCTCGAGTGCCGACTGGATCAACACGTTGTAGGTGTTGAAGTGCAGCGTCCGGGTGGGCTGTGGCGAACGGACCCCGGCGCGTTCGAGCCACCACCACCAGTTTTCCGAGCCATGATAAGGGCCATCCAGCACCAGCAAGGTGTGCGCTAACAAATCTCCAGCGCTTTGAATCGGGCCATGCTCCTCGAGATAACCCGGCGCGCAAACCGGGAATGACTCGCCGCCACAGAGGGGGGTCGCTTCTATCTCTGGCCAGCGTCCCTCGCCGTAGCGCAGGCTGATGTCGATCCGCTCGCGGCTCAGGTCCAGCAGGTCATCGGAGACCACGACCTGGACCTCAAGATCCCGGAACAGCGACCTGAAACGCCGTAATGGCGTCACCAGCCAATAGGAGGCAATGGCATGGGTGGCCGAAATGGTGAATTTTCGTGCCGGGAGTCCTGAGCGGATGCGGGCCACCCCGTCGGCAATGTCCAGCAGGCCCCGGCGCACCAGCCGATAGAGCTCGGCACCCTCGGGGGTCAACCTGAGGCCTCTGTGGACTCGATCGAAGAGAGGAACCCCAAGTTCCTTCTCAAGCCCCCTTATCTGTTTGCTGACCGCCTCGCGGGTGACCCCCAGTTCCTCGGCCGCACGGCTGAAATTGCTGTATCGGGCCGCTGACTCAAAGGCCAACAGGGAGGTGATCCCGGGGAGACGATGGCGCAGGCCTTCCATGAACTTAAGGTTCCGGATTGAGAACTTCCCGTGCAGTTTACAAGAAGCTCCGTATCCGGTGTGATAAGCCCATGAAATTCGACCTGGTGATCAACCTGGAACGCATGGACGACAGCCTGGACATGCGGGAAGTCGTGGCACACGTCACCGAGATGGTGCAGATGGCGGACGAAGGCGGCTTTGCCATCGCCTGGGCCGCCGAACACCATGCGCTGGAAATGACCATTGCGCCGGGGCCTTTCCAGCTGTTGGCCCACTGGGCTGCTCACACCTCGCAGATTCGCCTGGGGACTGCAGTGGCGGTCGCGCCTTATTGGCACCCGATCAAACTGGCGGGTGAGGCGGCCTTGCTCGACCTGTTGTCCGGTGGGAGGTTGGAGTTCGGTATAGGCCGGGGAGCCTACCAGCGTGAGTTCGACCGCATGATGCGCGGCATGCCGCAGAACCTGGGCGTGCCGATGATGCTTGAGATGATCCCGGCGCTGAAGGCGCTGTGGCAGGGTGACTATGCCCACGAAGGTGAGTACTGGTCCTTCCCGGCTGCGACTTCATGCCCCAAGCCCCTGCAGAAGCCCCATCCACCGATATGGGTCGCGGCCAGGGACCCCGGAACCTTCAATGCCGCCGTTCGCGAAGGCCACAACATCATGACCTGGCCACTCACTCGGCCCTTCAGTGAGCTGGAGGAATACCAACGGCGTTTCGAGTCGGCGCTGGCAGCAGCACCAGGAGTGTCCAGGCCAAAATTCATGACGATGCGTCATGTCGGCATTTACGCCCGGCAGGGTGGAGAGGAGCCATTCATCACGGCGATCCAGCGACAGGGTCGACAGTTCGAAAACCTGTTCCGCAATCTCGCTCCGGTCGTGAACGGCTTCCCAGTGGAGGTCGATCCTGCGCTGTTGACCAACCAGGCAGAGTATTCCCGCGAAAACTTGCTGGAGAACGTAATTCTTGGCACGCCGGAGCAGGCCATTGCCAAGCTCAAGCGATATGAAGCCGCCGGGGTGGATCACTTCTGCTTCAATTCAGCCTATGGACTGCCGCTGGAGCACCAAAAGCGCTCCCTGCGGCTATTCATTGACGAAGTCATGCCTGCCTTTGCGGGCTCGACAGTGAGACAGGCTGCGCTGGCCTGAGTCCGATGCCGATCACCCGAGAGTTTGGGACTTGCTGGGAAGTTTCCGGCTCTGGGCCGGCCCTTGTCCTGGTGCATGGATTGGGACTTAACCGCCAAACCTGGCGCTGGGTTCGGCCGAGCCTGGAGCGGGAATTTCGGGTCCTCACGTACGACTTTCCCGGTCATGGACAGACTCCCCCACGCAGCGCTGAACAGGGGCTTTTTCTGGAGGACCTGATAGCGCAATTGGAGGAGGTGGTCGAGGCGGCTGGCTTCGGTACTTTCCTGCTGGCAGGGTTCTCGCTCGGTGGTCACGTTGCCCAGGCCTTTACGCTGGCAAATCCAGCGCGGATCAACGCGCTGGCAGTGCTGCATTCTGCCTGTGGTAGGACGCTGCAGGAACGCTCGGCCATCGAGCAGCGAATGCTGGCGGCCATCGCTGGTGGACCAGGGCCATTGGTGCCAACCGCTTTGCAGCGCTGGTTTACGCCCGCCTTCGGTGCAGCCCACCCGGAAGTGCTCGAAGAGGTTGGCGGGTGGGTGAGTGCGACGGATCCGAGGTCATTCTCGGCAGCCTACGGCATATTGTGCGAAGCAGACGATCGGTTGACGCCTCGGCTCGGAGGTATTGGTTGTCCTGCGCTGGTGGTCACCGGTGACGAGGATCATGGCAATTCGCCAGCCATGGCGCGACGCATGGCCGATGCCATCCCTGGGGCCGAATGCGCGATCCTGCCCGGCCTTCGACACATGGCACTGGCCGAAGATCCCGGCGCAGTACTGGATGTCTTGCAGCCATTTCTCGAAGCTCATTCAGGTCGCGATACGCGTCCGAAACGAGCCTCGGCCACGGAGAGTAAATGATGGATTTCTCGCCCACCGAGGAGCAGCAGCTCCTGATCGACAGTGCCCGCAACTTCGTCCGCAAGGAGTTGCTGCCTCACGAGGATGTTGTCGAGCGTGAGGACTGGATCCCCGACGACCTCTACGCACAGGTCAAGCAACGAGCGCTCGACGCCGGCTTCTATGCCGCAAACATTGCCACTGATTTCGGCGGAGGGGGGCTGAACGCCCTCGATTTCACCCTGATGGAGATGGAGTTCGGCTGGGTGTCGTATGCGCTGCACTACATCGTCCACCGCCCTTGCAACATACTCCAGGCAGGCACGCCCGCGCAGATCGACGAATACCTGAAGCCCACCGTCCGCGGTGAACGCCTGGACTGCATTGCCTTCAGCGAACCGGGCGCCGGCTCAGACCTCGGCGCCATGAGCACTCGTGCCGTGCGCAAGGGTGCGGACTAC
Organism: Gammaproteobacteria bacterium; assembly: GCA_030830595.1. Lineage (GTDB taxonomy): Bacteria > Pseudomonadota > Gammaproteobacteria > Steroidobacterales > Steroidobacteraceae > SG8-30. The sequence continues at coordinate 7,960 of JAURMS010000372.1, forward strand.
GTGATCAACGGCTCCAAGCACTTCATCAGTTTTGGCGTGCGCGCCGACTACGTGATCCTGTTTGCCGTCACCGACGTGCTTGATACACCGCGCGGCAAGCGCAATGAAGTCAGTGCCTTTCTGGTCGACAAGGGAACGCCCGGTTTTTCCTGGCGCAAGGGCCCTGCGTGTACCTCGCACCGGGGCTACGATCATGCCGAGCTGTTTTTCGAGGATTGCCGAGTGCCGGCCAGTCGCATGCTCGGTCGGCCTGGCGAGGGCTTCGAACTGGCCAACAAGTGGCTCTCGCCCGGCAGGATCTCACTGGGCGCGCTGGCGGTCGGCCGCGCGCGGCGAGTCCTCGAGCTGTCCGCGGGCTGGGCTGCCAGCCGCAAGCAGTTTGGGCAGGCCATTGGTAAGTTCCAGGGCACCTCATTCAAGCTGGCCGACATGTATACCGAACTCGCAGCGGCAGAGATGCTGACCCTGCGTGCAGCCTGGAAGCATGATCGTGGCAGCATGACCGACGAGGATGCCGCCAGTGCCAAGCTTTTCGCGACCGAGATGCTCGGACGCACGACGGACCATGCCGTACAGATTTTCGGCGGCATGGGATTGATGAATACCCTGCCTATCGAGCGCTTCTGGAGGGACGCACGCCTGGAGAGAATCTGGGATGGCACCAGCGAGATTCAGCGGCACATTATCTCCCGCGCCATCCTCAGGCAGGTCGAACGATGAGTCGCGTGGAACCGGAATCCGTGACGACCATCGGTATCGTCGGCTGTGGTGTCATCGGCGGTGGTTGGGCGTTGCATTTTCTCGCCCAGGGGCTGCACGTGCTGGCCTGTGATCCCCATCCCCGGGCGGCCGAGCGCTTTGCGGCCATGGCCGAGGCTGCCTGGCCTCAACTCGTCCGACTGGGTCTCAAGCCGGGTGCCTCGCTCGATAACATCCAGTTCCTCGGCAGAGTCGAGGAAGTGGCCAGTCGAAGTGACGTCATCCAGGAAAGCACGCCGGAAAGCCTTGAGTCCAAGGTGGCGATGCTTGCGCGCATCGACGCTGCAGCTTCGCCGGATATACCTATCCTTTCCAGCACGTCAGGGTTGCGCATGACAGACATGCAGGTGGGCTGTCGGCACCCGGACAGGACTGCAGTGGGTCATCCGTGGAATCCGCCTTACCTGATTCCCCTGGTGGAGGTGGTGGGCGGCGAACTCAGCGATCCGGCGGTGGTGGAATGGGCTGCTCGGTTTTACGCCGCCTTCGGCAAGAAGGTGGTCAAGATGGACCGTGAGGTACCCGGCTTCATCGCCACGCGCTTACAGGAAGCCCTGTGGCGCGAGATGCTCCACATGATCGACGCGGGCGAGGCCACCCCGGAGCAGATCGACGATGCAGTGCGCTTCGGTCCGGGATTGCGTTGGGCCATCCTGGGCCCGTCCATGGTCTATCACCTGGCAGGCGGTGAAGGTGGCATGGCGTATGTGCTTGAGCAGTTCGGGCCGTCCCTGAAATGGCCCTGGACGCGATTGGAGGCGCCGGAATTGACCGAGCGCCTGAGTCGGCTCCTGGTTGAGGGTTGCGACAGGATGGCTGCAGGCAGGAGCCTTGCGGAAATGACGGCCGATAGGGATCACTATCTGGTCGAGTTACTGGCATTGTTGTCCCGTGATCGGGCCGGAAAGGAACCATCATGACCGAGGGTGTACGGGTAGCGCGACGTGGCGGTGTGCTGGAGGTGACCATAGACCGTCCTCCGGTCAACGCCATTGATATTCCGACGAGCAAGGCCCTGGGGGCTGCGTTTGCCACCTTGCGTGATGACCCTGAATTACGAGTGGGCATCATCACCGGCGGCGGGGAGAAAATCTTTTCCGCAGGCTGGGACCTCAAGGCACTCGACAAGGGTGAAATGTCGCTTGATCGCTGGTGGGATGATGACTACGGCGAAGGGGGATTTGCAGGCCTGACCGAGTTCTGGGGGCTTAACAAGCCGGTCATCGGTGCCCTCAATGGGAAGACTATCGGTGGTGGCTTTGAGATCGCCCTCAGTTGCGACCTGCTGGTGGCTGCCGAGCATGTGCAGTTCCGCCTGCCGGAGTTGCCGCTTGGACTGGTTCCCGATGCCGGGGCCCTGCAGAGGCTGCCGAGACGCTTGCCTAGAAATCTGGCCATGGAGATGCTGTATCTCGGTCGATGGCTCAGTGCGGAGGAGGCGGCGCGCTTCGGCCTGGTCAATGTCGTGGTGCCGGCAGATCGTTTGATGGCTCAGGCCCGCGAGTGGGCTGATCAGATTGCCGCCGCCGCGCCCAAGGCCGTAGAGGCGCTCAAGGAAGTGACCAACGGTATCGAAGGCCTTGGGCCTCGCCGTGCCTATGAAGTGATGCGCAGCGGGGTGTTCCCTGCCTACGAGCGCATGTTGGGTTCGGAGGATGCCCGCGAGGGCGTCAGCGCCTTTGTGGACAAGCGTGAAGCACGCTTCCGCGACCGATAAACCGGGCCGAGGGCCGGCACTGCCTGCTCCGCAACTTGGGCGCTTGCTGGCGCCTGCAAGCGTTGTCTTCGTCGGCGGCGACATCGCGGCCATGGCGATAAGCCGCTGCAAGGCGGCCGGGTTTGCCGGTCGCATGTATGCCGTCCATCCAACCA